>REDU01000091.1 GCA_007693335.1 Ilumatobacter sp.
ACCGCTCCCATACGAACAAGTGTACGGACAGGGTGTGACAGCCGCCCGGCGGTAGCGTCGGTCGGCGATGCCGGACCGCACGTCGACCACATCGGTCACCGCACCCCTGACCACGATCCACGGTCTCGCCGACCGGATCGCCGCCTATCGCGCGTTGGACCTCCTGCTGTTCGAGGTGATCGGGAGTTGGATCACCGACGCCACGGCGGTACCCGTGCGGCCCTACTACGCCGCCTGGTCGCAGCACCACGGATGGCACGCCGATCTCTGGGCGGGCCGCTACCCCGTCATCCCCGATCGCGACGTTCACACGGCCACCGCGGGGGCCACCGCCCGGTTCGCGCCGGTACGGACCGCACTCGACGCTGCGCCCACCGACACCGAGCGGATCCGCATCCTCGCGGAAGACCTCCTGCCGCAACTCGCCACGATCCTTGCCGAGCACCGCGCCGAGGTGGTCGCCGAGCTCGACGCACCGACAGCCCGCGTGCTCGACCTCGTGGTCGACGACGTGCGCCGTGACGCTGCGATGGCCGCCCAGCTGCTCGCGCCGAGCGCCGGCGATGGCCGCCGACCGGCACGGATCGAACTCGACCCGTTGATCAGCTGATCCCGGCCGTCGCCGATCAGCTGATCCCGGCTGCCGCCGGCCGGCACTGGCCGGACCCGCCTCGGCCGTCGCCGACCCCGATCGGTACGGTCGGCGCCATGACCAGCATCACCACGCGGCGCATCGAGACGGCACCGGGCATCGAGCTCGACGTGCACGAGGCCGGCACGCCCGGCCACCCCGTCGTGGTGCTGTGTCACGGGTTCCCCGAGACGGCGCACTCGTGGCGTCACCAGATCGAGCCCCTGGCCGATGCCGGGTTCCACGTGTTGGCGCCCGATCAGCGCGGTTACGCCCGCTCGAGCGCACCGCACGACGTCGAGGCGTACGGCGTCGACCAGCTCACCGGCGACCTCGTCGCCCTGCTCGACCACGTGGGCGCCGAACAGGCCGTCTTCGTCGGCCACGACTGGGGTGCGTTCCTGGTGTGGCACATGGGCCAGCTCCACCCCGACCGGTGCCGGGCCGTGGTGGCCGCCAGCGTTCCCTACACGGCGTGGCCGGCGAAGCCCACCGACCTGTTCCGGATGGTCTTCCCCGACACGTTCTTCTACATGCTCTACTTCCAGCAGGTCGGTCCGGCCGAGACCGAGCTCGAGGCCGATGTGCGCGAGACGATGCGCACGATCCTGTGGGCCGGCTCGGGTGACTGCCGCCGCGACGAGCCGGCGGCACCCCTGCCCGCCGAGGGCACCGGGTTCCTCGACGCCATGCGCAACGGCGCCGGGGAGATCCCCGACGGACTGCCGCAGTGGCTCACCGACACCGACCTCGACACGTACGTCGAGTCGTTCACCGCCAGCGGGTTCTTCGGACCGATCAGCTGGTACCGGAACCTCGACGCCAACCACGAGCGCACCCACGACATCTCGCCGTCCACGCTCACGATGCCGACGTTCTTCATCGGTGGCACCCGCGACGGCGTGATCGCCGGACGACCCGAGACGGTCGAGGCGATGGCCACCACGCTGCCGAACCACCGGGGCAACGCGATGATCGAGGGCGCCGGGCACTGGACCCAACAGGAGGCCCCCGAAGCGTTCAACGAGGCGCTGCTGGGGTTCGTCCGGTCGCTCTGACCGGGCGCGGCACGGCGATCGCCCGGACCATCGGCCGGCGCCATCCGAGTCCCGGCGCCATCCGTCCCGGGGGCCAGCTGTCGTCGCGGCTGTACGCCCACCACTCGAACGGGTTCATGTAGTAGGCGCACGTCTCGACCACCCGGAACAGTGGTTGATCGCGAGCGCGGGTGGCCCACACCAGCATCCCGACCGCCGCCCCGGCAGCCATCCACGCCGCGTACAGCGGCGGGTACAGGGGGCCGAGCAGCCGACCCTGCCAGACGTGTTCGTGCTCGTGGTGACGCACCAGGCGCTGGCGTCGCGGCGTCGAGGTGTCGCCGGCACCCGACACGACGTTGCCCACCGTGATGAGGAACCCGGTACGCGGCTGGAAGCCCCGCTCGTACACGTGGCGGTCTTCGCGGTGGCTGAGGTGCGGCGCGTACCCGGGGCGACCTCGCACCACTGCGATCACGTGCGAGCCGAGCGAACCCGCCGTGCTGGCGAGACCCCACGTGGAGTCGAGCACGAACGCGGCCACCCCGCGACCCGAGCGCCAGTCGTAGATGCCACGCCAGCCGGACACGAGCCCGTTGGCCCCGCCCACGACGGCTGCCGCCCGACCCATCCCGATCGGGCGTCCGATCGCCGCTGCGAGCGCGGCGCCCGCCACGGCCGTGACGCCCGCCTCGATGATCCGGGCACCCCCGGGGCCGACCGATGGGTGGCGGCCCTGCGTGGTCACCGCGCGCGCAGCTTCGCGAGCAGTCGCAGCATCTCCATGTACAGCCAGATGATCGTGACCATCAGCCCGAACGCGGCGTACCACTCGTAGGCCTTGGGGGCGCCCCGCTCGACACCACGGTCGATGAGGTCGAAGTCGAGGGCGAGGTTCATCGCCGCGATGCCGCACACCAGCAGGCTGAAGCCGATGCCGAGCAGGCTCGGGCTCCGCAGGAACGACACGTCACCACCGACGAGCATGATCAGGAACGACACGCCGTAGAGCAACATGATGCCGAGGGTGGCGCCGATGATCACCCGCCGGAACTTGTCGGTCACCTTGATGATGCCGGTCTTGTAGAGCACGAGCATCACGAAGAACACCGAGATCGTGGCGGCAGCGGCCTGCACCACGATGCCCTCGTAGAACGTCTCGTAGGCCTTCGAGAGCGCCCCCACGAAGAATCCCTGGGCCAGCGCGTAGATCGGGCCGAGGATGCGTGCCAGGTGCGGCTTGAAGTACAGCGCGATCACGGCCACGAAACCGACACCCAGACCCACCCAGGCCATGGTCGGGATCGAGATGCCGGTGGCCTGCTCGAAATCGATCGCTTCGGTGGAGATCCATCCGAATGCAGCGCTCGACAGGAGCAGCACGAACAGCACCGCCGTGGCACTGATGGTGCCGCCCACGGTCATGGTGTCGCGCTGCCACGGGCTCACGGGCCCGTCGGTC
The DNA here is from genome assembly GCA_007693335.1 of Ilumatobacter sp. Classification (GTDB taxonomy): domain Bacteria; phylum Actinomycetota; class Acidimicrobiia; order Acidimicrobiales; family Ilumatobacteraceae; genus SKSP01. The sequence continues at coordinate 3,131 of REDU01000091.1, forward strand.
ATGGGGGTCTGGGTGCTGGGCGCGGATGCCGGCCATCCGTTCGAGCCGCCGCTCATGGTCGACTCGTTGAACATCGGGTTGGGCACGTGGATCCTCCTGTGGGCCGCTCTGCTGCGGGACAGCTCGAAACGGCGACCGTCTCGGCCGGATCACGATACCAACAGATACCCCTCATCTCCCGAACCGATGACAGGTGGCGCGACATCTGGAACCTCGATATCGCGCCGGGTTTCCACCGGGTGACGGGTTGGGGCCCTTGACCACCTCGGTATCGTGACGTCATCCCGCCGTTGTCGGTCCTCCTGCTCCGGCGGGTGGTGAAGACGCTGGCAGGTCCCAGACCTCGACCTCAGTAGGGAGCCGCCGTGGCCAAAGATCGCGTCGACCGCGACGACGAAGACCTCGTCCGCTTGTACTTGACCGACATCGGCCAGTACACGCTCCTCACCAAGGACGACGAGGTACGGCTCGCGAAAGCGATCGAAGCCGGCAAGGAAGCCATCGAGGCCCTCGATGCCGGGGGCAAGGAGATCACGGCGGCCAAGCGACGTGAGCTGCGACGTACGGCTCGCAAGGGCGAAGAGGCCGAGCGTCAGTTCGTGCAGTCGAACCTGCGGCTGGTGGTGTCCATCGCCAAGAAGTACCAGGCGTCGGGTCTCCCGCTGCTCGACCTCATCCAGGAGGGCAACCTCGGCCTCATGCACGCGGTCGAGAAGTTCGACTGGCGCAAGGGGTTCAAGTTCTCCACGTACGCCACGTGGTGGATCCGTCAGGCCATCACCCGCGGCATCGCCAACACCGGCCGCACCATCCGCCTCCCGGTGCACGCCGGCGACACCCTCGCCCGGCTGCAGAAGGCCCGCTCGCGGCTCGAGCTGAAGTACGGCCGCCCGGCCACGCTCTCCGAACTCGCCCGCGAGGTCGAGATGCCCGAGGACAAGGTGACCGAGGCACTGCGCTTCGCCGCCGAGCCGCTCTCGCTCTCCGAGCCCCTACGCGAAGACGGCGACGCCGAGCTGGGCGACGTCGTGGAGGACCGCTCCGCCGAGTCGCCGTTCGAGGTGGCCGCCACGGCGCTGCTCCCCGACGAGATCGCCCGGCTGCTCGCCCCGCTCGACGAGCGCGAGCGCGAGATCCTCAAGCTCCGCTTCGGTCTCGATCGCGGTGAGCCGCGCACCCTCGAAGAGGTGGGTGAGCACTTCAACCTCACCCGCGAGCGCATCCGCCAGATCGAGGCCCGCGCCATGAGCAAACTGCGTCACCCCTCCAGCGACACCGGCGCCCGCGACCTCCTCGCCGTCTGAGCCCGAGCCGTCTGAGCCGACCCCACCACCCGGCCCCGCCGAGCCGCCGCCGGATTTCACGGTCCCGACGCTCATGTCGGCGCCAGCGTCGACCGATCAACATGTGTGCCGCTGCAGTTCCGCACCCCCGAGATCGACCGTGAACCCGACGGAGAGCACGCGGTGTCGACGCTGCCCCGGCCCGATCCCGACGACGTCAGCACCCGACCCGACGATCTGACGACCGCCTACGACGGCGACACCTGCGTCGGACATCTCGGATCACTCCGGAGCGACATCACCGTGCCCGGCGACGTCAAGCTCACTGCCGCCGCGATCACCCAGTTCGGCGTCGAACCATCTCACCGGCGACAAGGCGTGCTCGCGGGGCTGATGACGACCGCCCTGCGCGACGCCCACACCCGCGGCCAGGTGCTCGCGACGCTCTCGTCGCCCCTCTCGGCGCTGCATCCCCGGTTCGGGTTCGGGTTGGCGGCCGACGCCTGCGCGGTCGAGGTCGATCCCCGCGCCGCCGCTCCGATCCACCGGCCCGCACTCGGCTCGATCGACGTCATGTCGGTGGGCGAGGCGGCCCATCTGGTCCCCGAGATCTACGACCGGTGTGCCCGCGGTCGCGTGGGCACCGTCAGCCGGGGACCGTCCACATGGGCCCGGCGGCTCCGCGCCGCCCCCGTGACGCTCGGCACCGAGCAACCCTCGGTGGCGTTCCACCTCGACTCGACCGGACTCGCCGACGGGTACGTGCAGTACGACATCACGACCGATGCCGACGGCGTGTCGGTGGGTGTGATCCGCGATCTGTGGGGCAGCGACAGCGAGATCGAGCGGGCGCTCTGGGAACACCTCGTCTCGATCGACGACGTCAGCACCTGGCGGTCACCGCGCCGACCGGCCGACGATCCCGTGAGGTTCGCGATGGCCGACGTCCGGGCGTACAAGACCCGACGACGCTTCGACGAGCAGTGGCTCCGGATCCTCGACATCGACGTCGCGCTCGGGACCCGCGCGTACAACGCCAGCACCCGCGCCGTCACACTGCGCGTGCTCGATCCGATGATCTCGGCCAACACCGGCACCTGGCGGATCGATGCCTACGGCTCGTTCCGCAGCCAGGGTGACGCCGACTTCGAGATCGGCATCGAGACCCTCTCGGCGGTCTACCTGGGTGGGACGTCGTTCCAGGAGCTCCGTGACGCCGGCCGTCTGGTTGAACGTCGAACCGACGCCGCTGCTGACGCGGACACCCTGTTCGCGAGTCGGCCCCGGCCGTTCTGCGGCACCGACGCGTGAGGCGACGAGCCTCGTCCACCCGCCGCCGGCGACGGTTCAGAGACGGAGTTCGAGGAGGGTCGGGAAGTAGCCGGTGAGGTCGATCGCCGGGAACGTGTTGTTCGAGAGCCCGATCAGCAGGCGGCCAGGAGTGGGTGTCGCCACGAACGAGGCGAAGTAGGTGTTGCAGATCGAGCAGCGCGGGGTCAGGCGCACCGTGGCGATGGTGCGCCACGGCCCCTGGGCAGCCGGAGCGACGTCCACGTAGATCGTGTCACCCCACCAGTCCCCTTCCTTCGTGACCGCCACGAACCGGGTGCCGTCGTGGTGGACCTGGGTCGGGTTCACGATGCGCACGTCGGTCTGGGGGATGACCGGCACCGCCCGCGATGCGTCACCGCCCCAGCCGCTGCCGGTCCAGTACTGGGGTCGCGTCCCGAGATCGCCGCGCGGCACCCGACCCACCGTGACCCGCCCCGCACACGAGAAGTCGTGCGCGTACACGAGCGGATCGCTGAACACCAGCGGATCGAAACCGAACTGACGATGGCACTGGGCGTAGAGGTAGGTGTACGCGCCGTGATCCACGATCGACCACCCGTAGAGGCGTGGCGACGGATCGGGCGCGGGTCGGCGATCGATCAGCTCGAGGGTGCCGGCATCGAGCCGCAACAGCCAGGTCGCGGTCGGCTCGGTGCGGTCGAGGTAGCCACGACCTCGCTCGTGCATCTCGGCCATGAACAGGTAGACATCGCCCCCCGCCCCGACCGTCGCGCCCAATGGCCAGTACCACCGGCTGAACGGCACGATGCGGTCGGCCATGAACAGCGCGACGGGATCGGCGAAGGTCCCGCCGTGCAGCAGGTGGAAACAGTTCCCCGACTGCAGCAGCCCGGCGTTGTGGAGCAGCCGCGGACCGTGCCGGGTGGGCACGTGCACGTCCTGGAACATCCACAACGTCCGACCATCGGGGAGTGGCGTGACCCGCTGGTAGTCGGCGCCGTGGAAGAGTGCATCGGAGCGGAACAGGGCGGCGATGCTCGCCGGGGAGGCATCGGTGGCGCAGACCGGTGGGCGCTCGTTGCGAGGCGGCGGTCCCGACGCCGCCGGCGCCGGACCCGTGAACCAGCCGGCGATGTCGGCCAGCACATCGGCTCGACGGTGCGCCACGACCGCCACTCCCTCGGTCGACTGCGGGACGAGCGCGAAGTTGGCGGCCGCATCGCCGCCACCGTTCACGTTCACCGAGCTCGTGACCGGCACCACGCCGCGGGCGGGGTGAGCCGTGACGAAGTTCCACTCGGGCGAGTTCGACACCGCCAGGTTGAGCGCCATCGCCGACGCACCCGCGACGACGCCGATCTCGGCGGCCCCGCCGGGCCAGAGTGGATCACCGGTACGGGTGTCGAGCACACGGAACGGATCGACCGGCACGAACAGGCCTTCGTCCGATGGCCGCGCCGACGGGCCGGTGAACCAACCCGTCACGTCGACGATCACATGACCGCCACCCGAGACGTAGAGATCGAGCCCCTCGGGCCCGACGGGGGCGATCGTGGCCGCCGCCCGGGTCTGGTCCCATCTCTCGGTGTTGAGCACCGAGGCCTCCGGACGCCGAGAGCCGGCCGGGTGCACGGTGACGTACCCGGGCGCGTTGGGGCCGGTGGTGGTGATGTTGACAGCGAGCGCCAGGGCGTCGGTCGGCACCCCCGCCGGGAGGGGCACCGTGGTCGTACCACCTGCGGGGAGCGGCGAGCCGGTGCTCCGTGAGTCGAAGATCCGGCGGGGCGCCGTGGGCACGAAACGGCCGCTCTGTGTCCAGGAGGTGGGTGAGAACCACCCGGTCACGTCCACCAGGAGTTGGGTGGGCACCGACGAGCGCACGTCGAGCGATCCGTTGACACCGAGCGCCACCAGCACCCCGTTGGCACGGACCTCTCCGGTGCCGAAGTTCACCGTCGAGGCCTCGGGGAGCCCACCACCCGCCGGCCAGGCCGTGACGAACCCGGGTGCCTCCGCTCCGACCACCGTCACGTTCACCGCCACCGCCACGGCCTCGTCGGGCACGTCGCAGCGGCCGGTGATCGGCACCCGGATGCGGTCGACGTCGATCGCTTCGTAGCCCTGGGAGGCACGGCTGTCGACCAGCCGGCACGGCGCCACCGGCACGAACGCGGACGCAGCCGGCGGTGGACCGTCGAGCTCGGGCGAGCTCATCGCCAGGTCCGCCGCAGCGGCGACCCCGGGCGGCGGCCCGAGGACGGCGGCAACGGCCATCGACGTGAGCACCGCCATCGCGACGAGGGGGACGCGTCGAGCACGGCGAGTCGCCGACGTGCTCGACATCCCGAGAGTGTCCCATACCGAGGCCCGCATCGACACACTGTTCGCGGATGCCGCGATCTCGTGACGGCTGTTGGCGGAGGTGGACGGGAATCGAACCCGCCGGACGGGGATCGCCCGTCCCAACCGCTTTGAAGGCGGCGGAGCCCACCAGGTGCCCGGACACCTCCGTCGATCACGGTAGCCGCACCGGCCGTGCCGCGCCACGGCGCCCGGAGGCGTCGATCGGTACGATCCCGACGATGTCCGACCCCGACGCCGCGACCAGCGAATCCCGCCCGCCCGTGCTGTTCTGCACCGACACCTTGTGGGAAGTCCGGGGCGACGAGATCACCACCGCGCTGCCCGGGATCGACGTGGTCACGCTGATCGGCACCGACCACGTGCCCGCCGAGCAGCTCGAGCGGGTGACGATCGCATGCTTCTCCGGTGACGCCTGGCCCGATCGCTCGGCCAACTTCATGCAGGCGTGCATCCAGTCACCCAACCTCGAGTGGCTGCACACCTTCTCGGCCGGGGTCGACCACCCCGTGTTCCAATCGTTCATGGCCCGAGGCGTGACCGTCACGACGTCGTCGGGATCGTCGGCGTCGCCCATCGCCCAGACGGTGATGATGTACCTGCTGGCGCTCACGCGCGACCTGCCGGGCTGGCTCCGGGCCCAGGCCGAGCACCGATGGGAGGCACGGGGCATCCGCGAGCTCGACGGCCTCACCATCGGCGTGGTCGGCATGGGTCCGATCGGCCAGGAGATCGCCCGACTCGGGCAGGCGTTCGGGATGCACGCCATCGGGATGCGTCGGACGGTGACCGGTGACGAACCGTGTGAGACCTGGACGTTCGACCGCCTGCACGAGCTCGCGGGCGCCGTCGACGTGCTGGCGCTGGCCGTGCCGCTCACCGAGGAGACCCGGGGGCTCGTCGACGCCTCGGTGTTCGCCGCGATGCGGCCGGGCTCGTTGTTCGTGAACATCGCACGCGGCGAGGTGGTGGACGAGCCCGCGCTGATCGAGGCCCTCCGCACGGGGCATCTCGCGGGGGCGGGTCTCGACGTGTTCACGAACGAACCGCTCGAGGCCGAGAGCCCGCTCTGGGACATGCCCGACGTGATCATCACCCCGCACTCGTCGGGCACCACCCAACGATCGAACGAGCGGGCCACCGACATCTTCGTCGACAACCTCGCCCGCCGGGCCGCCGGCCAGCCCCTCCGCAACACCGCCTGACCGAACTGTCTGTGCGGATCGTGGCGTTCCGCCCGATCCCCACAGACAGTTCGGGGTGGGGGTGGGGACGTTGCCACGTCGGCGGTACCGTCGCCGCTCCGACCTCCCCGAGACCGTCCATCGACGAGCCCCAGACGCTCGTCGCCACACGGAGGCTCCCATGCCACGCTCGGGTCCACCCACCCACACCCCACGTCCGGGCACCACGATGTGCTGGGCCGCGAAGGGCGGTAGCGGCACGTCGGTCGTCACTGCAGCACTCGCGCTCTCGCTCCCCCGTCCCACCGTCGTGGTCGATCTGGCCGGCGATCTGCCCGCCGTGTTCGGTCTCCCCGAGCCCGGAGGTCCCGGCGTGCACGACTGGCTCGTGTCCGACGCCCCGGCCGAACAACTCCACGACCTGACCATCGGGGTCTGCGACGACGTCACGCTCGTGCCGGCCGGCGACGGTCACCACCGTGCCGGCAGCGGCATCAGCAGCGGTGTCAGCAGCGGTGTCAGCAGCGGTGTCGGCGGCCATCGCTGGGACGAGTTGCTGTCGGCGCTCGTGTCCGACGAACACCGGGTCGTGATCGACGCCGGCACCGGCGTACCCCCCGGTGCGCTCCACGATCTGGTCGACCGGTCGCTGCTGGTGACGCGTGCCTGCTACCTCGCGCTCCGTCGTGCGGTTGCGGCGCCCACGCGACCGTCGGCGGTGGTGCTCGTGTCGGAACCGGGCCGAGCACTCCGAGCGATCGACGTCGAGACCGCGCTGGGGGCGCCGGTGATCTCCACGGTCGGGCTCGACCCGGCCGTGGCACGAGCCGTCGATGCCGGGCTCCTGGCAGCTCGGCTCCCACGCATCATCCAGCGCGACCTGCGGGGAGCCGCATGAGCCGCACGCGCCACGACGGACCGGTCGGCAACGGACCGGCCGGCAACGGATCGGTCGACGCCGTGATGCTCGATGCGCTCTGCCGGGTGGTGGCCGACGTGCCCGGCGACGTGCACGACATCGTGCGGGACCACGTGGGCGCGGTGGCTCCGCTCCTCCACGGTCCGCCCCGCGAGCGCCTCGTGGCAGCGGCCGTCGCCCGCCTCGCCGGCTTCGGCGGACTCGAGGATCTCCTGGCCGACCCCACCGTCGACGAGATCCTCGTCAACCGCGGCGGCGAGGTCTGGGTGGAACGCCACGGCGAGCTCGTGGCCGCCGACCCCATTCCCGCCGAGTCGGTGCCCGTGGTGCTCGAACGGGTGCTCGCCCCGCTCGGACGCCGACTCGACCGCACCAGCCCGATCGTCGATGCACGGCTCCCCGACGGGTCGCGCGTGTGCGCCGTGATCGCCCCGATCGCCGTCGACGGCACGGCCATCTCGGTTCGCCGTCTCCGTCGTCACGCACTCCCACTCGATGCCTTCTGCCCGGCACCGGTGGTCGCCGCGCTCGAGCACGTGCTCCGGGCGGGCTGCAACGTGGTGATCTCGGGCGCCACCTCGTCGGGGAAGACCTCGTTCCTCGCGGCGATGCTGGCGCAGCTCCCCGCCGACGAACGGGTGGTGGTGCTCGAGGACACCGCCGAGCTCAGCGTGCCCGACGGCCACGTCGTGCGGCTCGAGGCGCGCGCGTCCACCGCCGACGGCCTCCGCGCCGTTCCACTGCACGAGCTGGTCCGCACCGCGCTGCGGCTGCGTCCCGACCGGCTGGTGGTGGGCGAGGTGCGGGGCGACGAGGTACTGGCGATGACGCAGGCGATGAACACCGGCCACGACGGATCCCTGTCGACCTGCCACGCCAACTCTCCCAGCGACGCGCTGGTGCGGCTCGAGACACTCATCATGCAGGCCGCGCCGAGTTGGCCGCTCCCCGCCATCCGGGCGCAGCTCAGCCGCTCGATCGACGTGGTGGTCCACCTGGGACGCGCTGCGGGAGCCGCCCGGCGGGTGGTCGCGGTGACCGAGGTGATCGCGGGCGACGGCCCACCGGCGGTGCGGGCGCTGTCCGACGGCGTTCGCGTCCTCGCACCGCTCCGACGGACGCGGAGGTCAGGGTGATCCACTCACGATCGTCGCGTCGACGTCGGCCTCCTGCAGACCAGCACGTGGCCGACTGGTGCGATGCGCTCTCTCGACGGCTCCGAGCCGGCGACACGCTGCATTCGGCCATCGTCTCCACCCCGGCTCCAGAGCCGGTCGCGCGATCGCTGGCCCCGGTGCTGCTCGCACTCGATCGGGGCGCCAGCCTGTCCACCGCCATCCTCTCGGCCCAGCACCGATCGTCGGCGCTCGACACGGCCGTGACCGTCATCTCGGCGTGCGCCACACTCGGAGGGCCCGCCGCCGAGCCGCTCGACCGGGTGGCGGCCACGATGCGGCGGCGTGTGGCCGACACCGCGGATCGGCGGGCCCAGAGTGCCCAGGCCCGGCTCTCGGCCCTCACCCTGACGGTGCTGCCAGCCGGTGTGCTCTTCGTCCTGGCCGTCACATCGGAAGCCGTCCGCCACGGGGTCAGCACCACGACGGGTGCTCTCGGCATCGGTGTCGGACTGGTGCTCAACGGTCTCGGTTGGTGGTGGATGCGACGCATCATCGGGAGACGGCCGTGAACGTGCTGACGCTGTCGACCGTGGCCCTGGTGCTCGTGGTCGCGCTCGCGCTTCCTCGACCATCGCCCCGCTGCCCCGTGCCGGCCGATGCCGGCCCGGGAGGCGCCGGCGTCCCGATCGAACGGCGTCACCACATCGAGCCGCTCCGGCATCTCCTGGCCCCACTCGGTCGCACACGGGCCCGGCGCCGACGACGCCGAGGCGTCGCCGAGGCGATGCCCGACGTGATCGAGATGCTGGTGCTCGTGGTGCACGCCGGGGCCAGCCCCGCGCACGCCGTCACCCAGGTGCGGCCCCTGCTCGACCAGGACGTCAGACCAGCGTTCGATGCCGTCGTGCACCGCCTGCAGCGCGGTCAGCGCTTGGCCGACGCCGTCGCGGCGCTCCCCGAGCACCTCGGCCATCACGCGACCGGGCTGGCCGACGCCATCGCGGCGGCCGATCGCTACGGGCTCGCGCTCGGGCCCGTGCTCGACGCGTTGGCCGACGATGCCAGGGCAGATCGCCGTCGCATCGGCGAGGCGCACGCCCGCTCGCTGTCGGTCAAGCTCTCGTTCCCGCTGGTGGTGTGCACGCTGCCGGCGTTCGTGCTGATCGCCATCGTCCCGGCGGTGCTGGGTTCGCTGGCGTCGCTCCCCGATCCCCCATCGCGGCCGTGAGCCGCCGCCTCCCGACACCGACCGGTTCCACCGAACGAGGAGTCCCCATGTCGACCGCCACGTCACACCCACCCACCGTCCACCATCGACCACCACGGTGCCTGACCGAGTCGGTCACCGCGGCGACCGACCCACCCACACCCGGCCGCTTCCGCTCCGACCACGGCCAGGCCACCACCGAGTACGCACTGATCCTGTTGGCCGCCGCGCTGGTCGGGCTGCTGGTGGTCGCCTGGGCCACCGCCGGCGGCGCGGCCGGTCGCATCGGGCAGCTGTTCGACCAGGTGGTCGATTCGGTGATCTCCCGGCTGTGAACGATCGCGGCCAGGCCACGGTCGAGTTCGCGTTGGTGCTCCCGCTGGTGGCCGTGCTGGCACTCGGGCTCCTGCAGGTGACCGTGGTGGTCCGCGACCAGCTGACACTCGGCCTGGCCGCGCGAGAAGGAGCACGGGCCGCCGCCGTGGCGCACGATGCGCCCGCGGCGGCCCGTGCCGCCGTCGACCGGGTCGTCCCCTCTGGCACCGCCGATGTGCACACGGCCGTCACCCACTCGGCCGTGACCGTGGAGGTGCGCTCCACGGTCTCGATCGCGCTCCCCCTCGTGGGGATGCTGATCGGCCGACGTGAGCTCGCCGCGTCCGCCACCATGGCGCTCGAACCGCCCGACCACCCGTGAGCCGCGCCGCGGTACGGTGATCGACCGTGGACCTGCACGCCCGACTCGACCTGGTGGCATCCAGGCCGGTGCTGTCGGTCGACGGTGTGATCGACCTCGCCACGATCCCCACCCTGCACTCGCACCTCGCCCGGGCGATCGTCGCTCATCCCGGCGTCACGCTGACCGTCGACCTCGACGCCGTCACCGCCGTCGACGACTGCGGCCTCGGGGTCCTGCTGGGCGCAGCCGGGCGGGCCCGCGATGCCGGCGGCGACCTCGTGGTGGTCGCGAGCTCCGAGCGGCTGCGCGGGCGATTCCGGCTCACCGGACTCGACCGGGCGGTCGACGTGCGCGAACGTCTGTGAGATGCGCACCATCTGGGTGTTCGGCGACCAGCTGAACCGTGACATCGGTGCGCTCGCCACGGCCGATCCACGTCACGACCGGGTCCTCCTGGTCGAGAGCACCGCGAAGCTGACCTCGAAGCGGTGGCACGTGCAGCGCGCCCATCTCGTCATGGCATCGATGCGGCGCTTCGCCGCCGAACTGGAGCAGGCGGGGTTCGAGGTCGACCATCGACGCTCCGACTCGCTCGAGACCGGCCATCGCGACCACATCGCGCAGTTCCGACCCGACGAGGTCGTGGCCACCGAGCCGGCCAGCTGGGACGGTCACCGCCTGCTCGAACGCTGCGGCGTCGAGGTCACACGGTCGAACCAGTTCCTCTGTCACTACGACGAGTTCGCCGAGTGGGCCGACGGCCGTCGCACGCTGAAGATGGAGGACTTCTACCGCTGGCAGCGGACCCGACTGGGCTATCTCATGGAGCCCGACGGCATCACCCCGGTCACGGGACACTGGAACTACGACCACGAGAACCGGGAGCCACCGCCACGCGGCGAGACCCCCTGGACCTCGCCACCCGTCAGCCGCCTCGACACACTCGATCGGCAGGTGTTGGCCGATCTGGCCGAGTTGGGCGACAGCTCCTGGGGGGCGCCGCCCGACGGCACGTGGGCCACCAGCCGGCGGGCGGCACTGGCACGGTTACGACACTTCGTCGAGCACTCGCTGCCGATCTTCGGTCCCCATGAAGACGCCATGACCGAGCGATCATGGCACCTGGCACATTCGGTGCTGTCGCCGTACCTCAACATCGGGCTGCTGCTGCCGGGTGAGGTGTGTGATGCCGTGCAGGACGCCTACGAGGCCGGGAACGTCCCGATCGCGTCGGCCGAGGGATTCATCCGACAGGTGATCGGATGGCGCGAGTACGTGTGGGGCGTCTACTGGCGATGGATGCCCGAGTACCGCTCGGCCAACGAACTGCAGGCGACTCGGCCGCTGCTCCCGGTGTTCACCGGATCGGGCACCGAGATGCGGTGCGTCTCGGCGTGCCTCGACGGTGTGCACGACCGCGCCTACAACCACCACATCCAACGTCTCATGGTGCTCGGCAACCTCGCGCTCCTCACCGGCGTCGACCCGTGGGAGATGACCGAGTGGATGTGGTCGAGTTTCATCGACGGTGCCGAGTGGGTGATGCTCCCGAACGTGATCGGGATGTCGCTGCACGCCGACGGAGGGCGCATGGCCACCAAGCCCTACGCGGCCGGCGGCAACTACATCGACACCATGAGCGACCACTGTCGCGACTGCCGGTTCGACCGGAAGCAGCGGACCGGCGACGACGCCTGCCCGTTCACCACGCTCTACTGGGACTTCCTCGCGCGCCACCACGACCGGTTCGTGAAGAACCCCCGCATGGCGCGACAGGTGCGCGCCGCAGAGCGTCTCGGCGATCTCGAGGCGGTGCGCGAGCGGGCGGCCGAGGTGCTCGAGCGACTCGACCGGGGTGATCTGTGACGACCGACGCCGGAGACCCGGACCGCACGATCCTGCACGCGGCGCTGCCCGACGACTGGGCCACGGCACTCCGGCACGGCGAGTACCTGATCAGCACGAGGGGCATCACGCTCGAGCAGGAGGGGTTCATCCACTGCAGCCGGCGGCACCAGGTGGAGGCCGTGGTGGCGCGCTTCTACGTCGACGTGCCCGAGCTCGTCCTCCTCACGATCGACCCGGACCGGCTCGATGCGCCGGTCGTCGACGAACCACCGGCCGACGGCATCGACGAGCTGTTCCCGCACGTGTACGGACCCATCCCGGTCGAGGCCGTCGTGCGGGCCGAACGGTGGCGGCCCGACGGCGGGCGTTACCGGCTCACGACCAGCTCGTCGGGCTGAGCCACCTCCGCGCCCTCCCGCTCCGCCACGGCGTCGCCGTACAGCAGGGTCTGGGCAATCGCCAGCAACGGCACGAGCAGCACCGACGTGAGCGACACGAGCAACGAGAACGCCCACAGCGGCAACGTCTGCAGCGACACCAGCAGCAGCAGCCCGATCGTGGTCGTCGCCAGCGCGAGGGCGCCGTTCAGGAACGCCACGGCGATGGCCGTGTGGAACCATCGGCCTCGCACCAGCTCAGAGCTCCGGCGCAGGGCAGCAGCACCGCCCTGACCGTCGACCATCACGGCCTGGGCGATGAACTGGTAGCGGACGAGCTGCCGCACGCCCCACGGGATCCCCACCACGCTGATCAGCAGCGCGCCCACGATCACGATCGCTCGAAGCAGCGCGGACGCGAGTTCGCTCCAGCGGGCCGCGACCGCTCGGATCGCGTCGACACCGCTCAGCAGATCGTCGCGCAGCACCTGGGTCACCGCGGCGATCACGACCTGGTTCGCGATCAGGTTGGCGACTCCGCCGACCAGGAGTGTGAGGACCAGACGGAGCGCCGTGTCCTCACCGCCGAGGTGGATCACCTGTCTCGAGAACGGCAGCACGTGGAGCAGCGCCAGCATCGACCCGACCACGAAGGCGACCGGTACGTGCACGAGCCCCGTGAGTACCAGGGGTCCCGTGCGTCGCCGGTACCAGCGCGGGGCCGCCCGCAGGATCTGTCCGAGCCGTCGCCGGGCCACGATCGGCGTGAGCGCCACCCGGTCCCACACCGTGCGTCGGACCAGACGTGAGAGCACCAGGGCGACGATCGCCACGAGCAGCACGAACCGGATGGGCTGCACCTGGAAGTCGATCACCTGGACCGATCCCCACTCGACCACCGAGCAGAAGCCGCTCACGAGGGCGGCCGCCCCCGACTCACCCGCCGGAACCACCACGCTCGAGGTCCGCAGGTCATCGTGCCAGTCGATCGGCGCGCTCCACCGCTCCTTGTCGCGCGGTCCCGTGGGGCCGTTGTACGGACCGGGGCGACGTTCGCCCCAACGACCGTCGTACATCAACCAGGCGAGAGGATCGTCAGGATCATCGACCGTGGCTGGCAGCCGGACCACCTCGGGGTCGAGGCGGCGCGAGGGCCCGGTGGTGTCGTCGCAACCGAAGCCCTCGCTGGGCCCCCGACCGAGGAACACCGCCGTGGTGAAGTAGCTGGCGTGCGATCCGGCGGAGGAGTAGACGACGGGTCGATCGCCCTCGCGTTCGAGACGGGTGTCGGTCCACTCCACCCGCTCGCCCCCCTCGTGCTGTGCGTAGCCGACGCTGCTGGGCTCCATCGTCAGCGCCTCGTCGACCGACGACGCGTCGAACACGAGCTGGATGCCCTCCCAGTCACCCTCGTGCTGGTTGTTCCAGAGGTTGTAGTACCAGAAGAACCAGTACTGGAGGGCGAGCTGATCGGGACGATCCGGCTGCTGCACGACGTACGCGTAGACGGTGGGTCTGACGTCCTCGGCGAACCGGCGGAAGTCACGCTCGAAGGTGCATCCCGGCCGGAGTGCGTCGCCGGGAAAATCGAGGTACGTGCCGTCGCCGACACGGAACAGATCGTTCGCACTCGGCGCGGTGAGGAGCACCGGATCGCCCGGGCCGACCTGGCGCAGCACCACCTCGGGGTTGTCGAGCACGATCTCGACCGCAGTCGGCTCGTACTGCTCACCGGTGGCGTCGCACTCGTCGTCCTGTTCCTTGAGCATCACGATCGGCGCGTAGCGCTCGGCCAGCACATCGGCCGGATCCCGATCACCCCCGGCGTCGGCCTGTTCGAATGATCCCGCCGACACGGCGCTGGGCTCGGCCACGACGCCCGCGAGCAGCACCAGCGCCGTCGCGGTGCTCGCGAGCCGACCGGCTCGACCGGCTCGACCGGCTCGGGTGGACCGTGGACGCGGGGTCTCGGGGGTGTTCGCCGATCGCATCGGCCGAGTCTGGCAGGTCATCCAACACCGGCAGGGGAACGTGCGCGTAACGTTGCGCATGCCCCGGACCGCCCGACCTCTGCGGAACATCGTGTTGATCCCACTCGTGCTGGCGGCGCTGACGGCCGGCTGCGGTGAGGACAGCGGCGTGCGCGATGCCATCGATTCCGCTCGCGACGCCGCCGCGTCCGGCCCCGCCCCGGACGACCAGACCGCACCCGAGGAACCGGCCCCCGAACCCGAACCCACCCCGGAGCCCGAACCCGAGCCCGAACCCACTCCTGAACCCGAACCCACTCCTGACCCGCCACCCGACGAGGGAGATGATGCCGGCGGCATCCCCTGGCTCGCCATCGCCCTGCTCGCAGCGGCGGTCGCAGCGCTCGTGGCGGTGCTCAGCCGAGGCCGGCGCCGTGGTGACAGCGCGGCGGCCACTGCCGCGAACACCGCCGGCACCCCCTCGATGGAGCACAAGGTGCTGGGTGACGCGCAGTGGCTCCATGATCAGCTGTCGCTCCAGGTGCTGGCCGGACCCGGCGCGACGTCGGAGCAGCGGTGGCAGATCGAACGATCGAGGGTGGAGGTGACCGCCCGCATGGCGTACCACCTCGCCTCCGAACGACCCGACCAGGGTTTCGCCGAGCTCGCCGCAGCGATCGACTCGGTCGCGAACGGGCTCGACACGGCGTGTGCACTGCGATCCGACGCCTCCACCGATCCCACGGTGGTGAGCGAGGCCGTTGCGGTCGTGCAGCGACGACGACAGGTGCTCCTGGAGTGGATCGTGGCCGTACGCGGCCGCCTCGGCGCCTGGAACTGACCGGCCTCAGAACCGACCGAGGTCAGTGACCGATCACTGACCGATCACCAGTGGGCGGTGCCCGGCGCCCCTTTGAACGGTCCGGTCACGTTCGCCGTGATCCAACCGCCGTAGAACGACCCCTCGTTGGGTGCCACGAGTTCATCGTCCACCCAGCACTCGTCGAGCGCCTGCGCGTAGAACGCCCAGTGGTCGACGATGCGGTCGAACGCCGGCGTGATCTCGGGGTACGTCCACGCCGCCCGGCTGGCCACGGCGTCGCCCACCACGACGTCGGCGTACGAGGCGACGCCTTTCCACTCGCAGAAGGTGCGGTGCTCGTTGGGGCGCAGGAGGTCGAGGTCGACGTACTCGGGTGCCACGTAGTACGCGGGCGGCTGACTCGTTTCGAGGATGCGCACCGCCTCGGGGGCATCCACCACCGTGGCACCGGCGTGCACCACGCGGATGCGCCACGGGACCGTCTCCAGACGCGGCGGACGCGGGAAGTCCCACACCGACTCGACGGGTTTGCCGTTCACAGCGATCTCGACCATGCACGCGATCCTCCCCCGGGCCCACCCGATGTCGCCACCCGTGCGCCGGGGATCAGGCCGGGATCAGGTGCCGCGCGGGCGACGGTGACCCCGGCGGTCGCCTCGACGAACCCACTCACGCTGTTCGTCCTCGAGCGCCGCCTCCTCGGCCACCAGACGCTCGAGGCTCGCGAAGCGGGCCGGGTCGAGATGTCCGGCGGCGATGGCGGCGACCACCGCGCATCCCGGTTCGCGGTCGTGCTTGCAGTCGCGGAACCGGCAATCGTCCATCAGGTCGAACACGTCGGCGAAGGCCCGCTCGATCCCGCGACCCGACAGCCAGAGGCTGAGCGCCCGCACCCCGGGCGTGTCGACCAGCCATCCGCCGGGTGGCAGCCGCACGAGCTGCGAGGCCACCGTCGTGTGACGACCCCGCTGGTCGCTGTCGCGCACCTCGGTGGTCGCCTGCACCTCGGCGCCGACGAGCGTGTTGACCAACGTCGACTTGCCCACGCCGCTGGCACCGAGGAACGCGAGCGTGTCGCCACCCGTGGAGTACGACCTGACCTCGTCGAGGCCCTGACCGGTGAGGCCGCTGACCACGAGCACCGGGACACCGGGTGCGGCCGCCACCAACTCGTCGCGCACGGGCCCGGGATCGTCGACGACGTCGGCCTTGGTGAGCAGCACGACCGGGTCCGCTCCGGAGTCGAACGCCAGCACGAGCTCGCGTTCGAGCCGACGCTGGTTGGGTGGTGAGCCGCACGCATGCACGAGGAACACCACGTCGATGTTGGCGGCGATCGTGTGCGCCTCGAAGCGGGCCCCCTCGAACGACGCCCGGCGCACGAACGCCGACGTCCGGTCGATCACGTGCTCGACCCGCTCACCGTCGGCCGACACCACCACCCAGTCGCCCACCGCGACGTCGGCGCCGATGTTGCGGACACGCAACGGCTGCGCGTCGGTGGCGGAGCGCAGCACGGTGCTCCAACCCCGGTCGAGACGTGATACCCGACCGGGTGAGCCCGGCGCGCCCATCGAGCGCCACGCCTCGTCCAACGGCGCACGCCAACCCAGCGCCGTGTCGGGTGACGCAGGTGCGGATGACGGCATCGCCGCCACCGTACCCACCGTGGGCGACGATCGATCGACGGGTATCAGGCGTCGACGCCGACGGGCGGCGCCACGCCGACCGCGTCGCTGGGACGGCCCGGCACCGGGTCGAGGGGCTCGCCGTGCGGATCGTCGGCCGGGCCCTCGACGTTGAGGCGGGGCAGGACCCGGTCGAGCCAGCCCGGCAACCACCAGTTGCGCTCACCGAGCAGCTCCATGGTGGCGGGCACGAGCAACATCCGGACGAGCGTGGCGTCGAGGAACACCGCGACCGCGAGTCCCACGCCGAACAGCTTCAGGATGCGGTCGTCCTCGAGCAGGAAGCTCCCGAACACGACGATCATGATCGCCGCGGCAGCCGTGATCACCCGTGCGGTGGCGGCCAGACCATCGGCCACCGAGTTCTCGGCGTCGCGGGTGCGGTCCCATTCTTCGCGGATGCGTGAGAGCAGGAACACCTCGTAGTCCATCGAGAGCCCGAAGACGATGGCGAACATCATGATCGGCACGAACGGCTCGATGGGAGCCGGCTCGATGCCGAGCAGACCGCCGAACCAGCCCCACTGGAAGATCATCACCACCACCCCGTAGGCAGCGGCGATCGAGATGATGTTCATCAGCACCGCCTTCAGCGGCACCAGCAACGAGCGGAACACCATCATCAACAGCACGAACGACAGCACCAGCACCACGCCGATGAAGATCACGAGACGGTCCGACAGGTACTCGGTGAAGTCGATGCTGGCCGCCACCGACCCCGAGACGAACAGCTCGAGATCGGTGCCCGCCGTGAGGTCGGGCACCACGTCGGCCCGCAGCCGCTCCACCAGCTCGATGGTCGCCTGATCCTGGGGTGACGTGGTGGGGATCACCTGGACGAGCACGGCCGTGGGCGACACGACGTCGTCGGGGATCGGCGGCGAGACGGCCTGCACACCCTCCGTCGTGGCGATCACCTCGGCGATGCCGGCCATGACGGCCAGATCCTCCGGCCCGCTGAGCGTGCCGGTCACGAGCAACGGCCCGTTGAACCCGGGACCGAAGCCCTCGGCCAGCAGGTCGTACGCCCGTCGCGTGGTGGTCTCCTCGCTGAAGTTGCCCTCGTCGGAGAAGCCCAGCCGGAGCGACAGCACGGGTGCGGCCAACATGACGAGCACGAACGTCCCGACCAGCATCGCCGTCCACGGACGTGCCTGGACGAGACGGCTCCACCTGTACGGCAGCGTCTCGCGGACCGGCCTGGGCGTCCGGGGCGGCAGTCTCCGGCGCAGCGGACGAACGGCGAACCCGGCCACCAGCACGATGACGGCGATCGGTGCACCGAGCAGGAGCGGTTGCACCCCCAGACCCAGCCCGAGGAGCGAGATCGACACGAACCCGGCGGCGATGATGCCACGCCACCGGTTGATCTCGATGCGCTCCTGGGCGAAGCCGAGGAAGGCGGGCAGCAACGTGATCGCGGCGAACATCGTGACCGCCACGGTCGTGGCGGCGGCGATGCCGAGACCCGACATGAACTCGAGACCGATCAGGAGCATGCCGAGCAACGAGACCACCACGGTCATACCAGCGAACACCACGGCACGACCCGCGGTGTCGAGAGCGACGACGGTGGCCTCCTCGGGGGTGCGGCCGCGACGCATCTCGTCCCGGAACCGGGTGACGATGAACAGCGCATAGTCGATACCCACCGCGATGCCGAGCATGGCTCCGAGGGTGGTGGCGAAGTCGGGCACGCCGATGACGTTGCTGAGCAGGGCCACCACACTCGTGCCCACACCGACACCGAACAGCCCGATGCCGATCGGCAGCCCCATCGCCAACACCGAACCGAACGCGACGATCAGGATCACGATCGCGAACGCCAGACCGATGAGCTCGGCCTCGGGTGGCTCGAACTCGGCCAGCGCGACACCGCCGATCTCCACCTGCAACCCGTCGAGTTCGGGTGCCATCGCGGCGATCTCGGTGCCGATCTCCATCATCCGGGTCTGTCGGAGTCCGGGCGCCAGGTTGATCGTCGCGTAGGCGATGGTGCCGGACGGATCGATCTGACGGAGACCGTTCGGGTCGTAGGGGCTGACCACGCCGACACCGGGGATCTCGTCGATCTCGGCGAAGAACGCCGACATCGCTGCCGTCACCTCGGCGCTCTCCACACCGGCGTCGGCCCGGAACACCACCGTGCCGCTCTGGCCGCTCCCCCCGTTCTCGCCGAAGGCCTCGTTCAACACCTCGAAGCCCGAGGCGCTCTCCGACGCCGGGATCTCGAACTCGCTGCTGCTGTCGGGGCCGATCACGACGTTGCCGAGCACCCCGAGTCCGGCGAGCAGGGCGAACCAGATCCCGACGGTGAGCCACCGCCGGTGAAAGCACCAGCGGGCGAGACGAGCGAACATGGGGGTCCTCCGGGGTTCGTGGGGGTGGCGAGACCTGGACCGCGACAGCGCTACGGCACAGTAGCGATTGCCCCGGGAAGCACCACCGAGAGCACCGAGAATTCACCCTGGACGTGGCGAAGGTCACGCCGTGATCAACAGCGCATCGCTACGCTCCCGTATCGCGATGGGACGCTCCGAGGACGCTCGACGGAAGGTGCTGGAGGCCGGTGTCGGCATCCTCCTCGACGACGGAGTGCCGGCGTTCACCGTCGAAGCCGTCGCGAAGCGCTCCGGGGTCGCCAAGACCACGATCTACCGACACTGGCCCGACCCCGATCAGCTGCTGGTCGACACCCTCCGATCGACCATCGAGCCGATCCCCACCCCCAACACCGGATCCCTGCAGGACGACCTCGAAAAGGTCCTGGCCGACCTCGCCCCCTGCGACCCCGACGACACCGATCGCCAGACCAGGATGCTGTTCGGCGTGCTCCAGCGAGCTGCCGACGAGCCCGCCCTGCTGGCTGCATTCGACGATCTGATGCACGAGCGCTTCGGTCCGATCCGCACGCTGCTCGAACTGGCACAGGGGCGCGGCGACATCGTGGACGACCTCGACCTCGACCTCGCCGTCGACCTGGTGATCGGACCGCTGCTGCACCGCCACCTCATGCGCCGACAGCCCGTCGATCCGGCCGATACCACCCGCGTGGTGCACCACGTGATCGCCGGCTTGCGCCCCTGAGCAGCACCGTAACGATCGACCGGCGCGATCGACCTGCGTTGAATCGCGTCCGCCCCCACGGCACACTCGGATCCTGGACATTGGCGAGGAATGGGTCTAGACAACCGCCCGGACACCGCCGCACATCCCCTCGACCGCACCTGCGGACCTGAACCAGGGGCCAACGAAAGGCACCGATGGCCAAGCCACTCGTCGTCGTGGAGTCACCCGCCAAGGCGAAGACCATCTCGAAGTTCCTCGGCGACGCCTACGACGTGCGCGCCTCGGTGGGCCACGTGGCCGACCTGCCGTCGAAGGGTCTCGCCGTCGACGTCGACAACGGGTTCAAGCCCACCTACGAGCTCACCGAGCGCGGCAAGCAGGTCATCAAGGACTTGAAAGCAGCGCTCAAGGACGCGAGCGAGCTGTATCTCGCGACCGATGAGGACCGAGAGGGGGAAGCCATCAGCTGGCACCTCCTCGAGTACCTCAAGCCCAAGGTGCCCGTGAAGCGGATGGTGTTCCACGAGATCACCAAGGCCGCCATCGACAACGCGGTCAACAACCCACGGCAGATCGACTACGGCCTGGTCGACGCCGCCGAGACCCGCCGCATCCTCGACCGCCTCTACGGCTACGAGGTGTCACCGGTGCTCTGGCGTCGCGTCAACCGTGGCCTCTCGGCCGGCCGCGTGCAGAGCCCGTCGATCCGCCTGATCGTGATGCGCGAGCGCGAGCGCATCGCATTCGTGGCGGCCGACTACTGGGACATCGAGCTCGGCACCGCCACCTCCCCCGCGTTCACCGCCAAGCTCGTGGCCGTCGATGGCACCCGTGTCGCCACCGGCAAGGACTTCGACGACGCCGGCGTCGTGAGCGCGAAGGCCGTCGCCCTCGACGAGACCCGGGCCCGCGCGCTGGCCGACGGGCTCGCCGACTCACCGGTCACGGTCCGCAGCGTCGAGGAGAAGCCGTACCGGTCATCACCCAAGGCACCGTTCATGACCTCCACCCTGCAGCAGGAGGGTGGCCGCCGGCTCCGGCTGTCGGCGTCGCAGGTGATGCGGGTGGCACAGGGACTCTACGAGCGTGGGTTCATCACCTACATGCGAACCGACAACGTCGTGCTGTCGGCCGAGGCGATGGGCGCTGTGCGCGACACCATCCAGCGCGAGTACGGCCAGCCGTTCCTGTCGCCATCGCCCAAGACCTACGCCGGCAAGGTCAAGAACGCCCAGGAGGCCCACGAGGCCATCCGTCCCACCACGCCCCTACGCAGCCCCGACCAGGTGGCCGGCGAGCTCAACAGCCAGGATCTCGCCCTGTACCGGCTGATCTGGCAGCGCACCCTGGCGTCGCAGATGGCCGACGCCACCGGCACCACCGTCAGCCTCCGCCTGGCCGGCACCTCCACCGACCGGTCGACCGGCGAGTTGGCCGACTGCGAGTTCGCGGCCTCGGGCACCACCATCACGTTCCCCGGTTTCCGTGCCGTGTACGAGCAGGGTGCGCCGAAGAAGAAGGCCCCGTCGTCCACGGGTGACGACGGCGACGATCCCGATGACGCCCATGCGACCGCCGAGGGCGAGGCCCTCCTCCCGCAACTGGCCGAGGGCGACGACGTGCCCGTGGCCTCGCTCACCCCCGAGGGACACACCACCACACCACCCGCCCGCTACACCGAGGCCACGCTGGTGAAGCGCCTCGAAGAGCTCGGCATCGGCCGGCCCTCGACCTGGGCCTCGATCATCCAGACCATCCAGGACCGTGGCTACGTGTGGAAGAAGGGGCAGGCGCTCGTGCCCACCTGGACCGCCTTCGCGGTGGTCGGCCTGCTCGAGCAGCACTTCGACAACCTGGTCGACTTCGAGTTCACCGCCAAGATCGAAGAAGACCTCGACGCCATCGCCGCCGGCGAGGGCCAGAAGGACGCCTGGCTGCAGCGCTTCTACTTCGGCGACGAGGGCGAGCTGATCGGCCTCAAGCGACTGGTCGAGGAGAACCTCGACCACATCGACGCTGCCGCCATCAACACGTTCCCGCTCGGCGAGCACCCCGACGGCGGTCTCATCGTGGTGAAGCCCGGCAAGTACGGACCGTACGTGAAGCGTGGCGACGACACCGCCAGCGTGCCAGAAGACCTGACCCCCGACGAGCTCACCGTCGACATGGCCGTCACCCTGCTGGCGGCACCCAAGAGCGACGAGCCCATCGGCGAGCTCGACGGCTACCCGGTCTTCGCGAAGAGCGGCCGCTACGGCCCCTACGTGCAGTGGGGCACGCCCGACGACCTCCCGCCCGGCCTCGAGAAGCCGAAGATGTCGAGCCTGTTCAAGACGATGATCCTCGAGCGCCTGACGATGGAGGAGGCCGAGGCGCTCCTGCAGCTCCCGCGCACCCTCGGTGAGGATCCGACCGACGGCGAGCCCATCGTGGCCAACAACGGCCGCTACGGCCCGTACGTGGTGAAGGGCAAGGACTTCCGCTCGATCGACTCCGAGGACCAACTCCTCACGATCA
>REDU01000143.1 GCA_007693335.1 Ilumatobacter sp.
GCAACCTCAACTTCTCGGCCGGCGACGTGACCCCGAACGCGGTCATCGTGGCGCTGCCGACCGCCGGGTCACAGGCGGGGTCGGTCGAGCTGCTCTACGACGCCCTCGGCGCCGTCGGCCCCACCGCCGATCTGCTGGTGGACGTGACCGGGTTCTTCGTGGTGGCCGACGGAAGCGGTTCGGCCGCCACCGGGCCACAGGGGCCTGCTGGGCCTGCTGGACCGGCTGGCCCACAGGGACCGGCCGGCGCGGACGGGGCGGACGGCGCGAACGCGTTCACTCCCGCTCGCGTCGTGCAGGTCGCGGTGAACGGCACCCCCGACGGCACGAACGGCGCGTTCGATTCGGTGCAGGCGGCGGTCGACTCGATCACCGACGCGTCGCCGACCGACCGCTACCTCGTCAAGATCGGTCCGGGCACCTTCGACGGGCGGGTCTCGGTCACGAGCCACGTCCACCTCGAGGGATCCGGCGTCGGGGTCACCACGCTCACGTCACCGAGCACCTCCGCCTCGACGTCGCCCACACCGGCCACATCAACGGTGTTCGTCGGGAACGGCACCGACGTGGGGATCCGCGGCATGACGGTCTTCAACACCGGCGGGACCAACAATGGCCGCGCCATCGGCGTGATCGGTTCCACCCAGGTCACCATCTCCGATGCCAGGGCGGTCAGCACCGGCTCGTCGGTCGGTTTCGCCGTGGCGATGGAGGGTTCGGAAGTGGACCTGTCGCGCGTGCGGGTCGCGGCGACCGGCGGCAATGCATCCGTCGGCGTGGCGTCGGTCGCCAGTCTTCCGACCCTCCGCGACGTGACCATCGACTCCACCGCGAACGTCTCGACGGGCATCAGCCTGGTGGATGGATCGATCATGATCGCACGGTCGCTCAGGGTCGTAGCCGGCGGCGGCAGCAACTCGTACGGGTTGCTCAACCGGAACTCCGATGCGACGATCGAGTCGTCCGACCTGTCGGGCGGGACGAGTGCGATCCTCAACGAGGACTTCGCCGGCGATTCGCAACCGGTGTCGAAGGTCGGGGCGAGCCGGCTGGTCAACGGCGTCAGCGGGGTGCCGACGTTCCGCTGTGGCGCCTCCTACAACGAGGACTTCGCAACCCTCAGCTCGGTCTGCACCTGACGCTGGCCTCGCTCGTCACTGGCGGACGGCGGCGTACTCGATCACACGTGCCATCACGGCGTGGCTGACCGAGTCGATCGATCCGGCGGCGAAGGGCGGCTGTGGGTCGTACTCGATCATCAGCTGGCTCGCCTCGGCTGCCGTGCGATCCACCAGCAACTCCACGAGCCGCAGCGCCATGTCGATACCGCTCGACACACCGGCCGCGGTGATGATGCGTCGGTCGAGATGCTCGACCACGCGCTCTCCGGTGGGGATCGCGCCGTGTTCCTCGAGCGTCGACATCGTGCTCCAGTGGGTGGTGGCGGTCAGCCCGTCGAGCAGACCTGCCGCCGCGAGCACCAGCGAGCCGGTGCACACCGACGTGGTGTAGCGCGTACCCGCATGGGCACCTCGGACCCAGTCGAGCACCCGCTCGTCGGTCATCAGCAGGCGCGTCCCCACCCCACCGGGGAACACGATCACGTCGGGAGCCGGCATCTCGTCGAACGTGGCGTCGCGGGTGATGCCGAGGAACCCGTTCTCCGAACGCACCTCGCCACGCTCGTGGCCGATGAACGTGACGTCGAGATCGGGGATCCGTTGGAGCACCTCGTACGGGCCGATGCCGTCGAGCGCGGTGAACTGGGGGAACAGCGGGATCGCGACCTGCATGGTGAACGGAACCATACCGAACGTCCCGATGTCGCTCGCCCGAATCGTGGCTCGCCGGCACCCGGAGCAGGACGATTGACAGGTGGCACTGGGCGGCCGAGCGGGACGGCGTCACCGTCGCATCCGAGCTGTGAAAACGCGAGAGTTCTGGTATGGAGCATGCGACCGTCGACGTCGCCACGCGTGTCGTGCCCCGAGGGGAATCGGGCCGCCGTCGGTGGCGGGTCCAGGCAGGCTCGGACATGCACCTGGTGAGACGGTGCGGTGCCCGACCGTGGTCGAGGTCGTGGTCGTGGTCGTGGTCGACGGGGTGAGCGTCGCCCGGTTCCCTCCGGTCGAACCCCACGAGTCGGGCTGGTTGCCGGTCGACGACGGGCACGAGATCTATTGGGAGACGGTCGGCAACCTGGCAGGTGAGCCGGCCGTGGTATTGCACGGCGGGCCCGGCAGCGGATGCAGGGCAGCCGATCGCCGGTGGTTCGATCCCGCAACATTCCGAGTCGTGCTGTTCGACCAGCGCGGCTGCGGACGGTCGCGGCCGTTGGCCGACTCCGCCGTTGCCGACCTTCGCACGAACACGACCGATCATCTGATCGCCGACATCGAAGCACTCCGAACACACCTCGGGATCCGGCGTTGGCTCGTGGTCGGCTCGTCCTGGGGTGTCACCCTCGGCTTGGCGTACGCCCAACGCCACTGTGATCGGGTGTCGCGGATGGTGCTCGCAGCGGTCACCGCTGGCCGACGATCCGAAACCGAGTGGATCACCAGGGACATGCGACGCGTGTTCTCACGCGAGTGGGACGAGTTCGCCTCGCTCGTCCCGCCGGCCGGACGCGGTGGCGACCTCTCCGCTGCCTACGCACGACTGCTCGACGATCCCGACCCCGACGTGAGCGATCGGGCCGCCCTGTCGTGGTGCCGATGGGAGGACACCCACGTGTCGCTCGCCCCAGGCGCTGAACCGCGGCTCCAGCACATGCACAGAGAGCAACGCCAGGTCTTCGCCCGACTCGTCACCCACTACTGGTCGCACGGATGCTTCCTCGACGACGCACCGATCCTCGACGACATGGCGACCCTGCAGCACACACCGGCCGTGCTGATCCACGGCCGGCACGACGTGTCGAGTCCCCTCGACACCGCCTGGGATCTCCATCGACGGTGGCCCGCATCCGACCTGGTCGTGCTCGACGACGCAGGACACGGAGGCGGCTCCATGGTGCAGGCGATCGTCGACGCCATCAACCGGCGATAGCCGGCCGGCACCATCGATCGCTGGATTCGTCGTTGGCTTCGTCGGTGGCGGCGATCGCGGCGGTGGCGGCGATCGACGAGTGTCACGGTCCAGCTGACTCGATGTCGTGGGCGAACAGCGTGGAGGTGGTGCCGGTACCTCGTGGTCGTCGACCTCGCCGCCGCTGCTGTGTGATGACGGTCTTGGCGCCTCCGCCGGGGTCGTGGTCGCGGTCGGAGTCGGCGTGGGGATCGTCCGTTCCGGCGCCGTTCGTGTCGCCGATCCCAGGGGTGCGATCGGACGGTCGGCGGCCGAGCCGGTGATCCAGCTGATCGTCAAGTTGGTCGTCAAGTTGGTCGGTGAGTTGATCGCCCAACCACGGCGAGGATCCGGTTGGACCCGACGTCGAGTTCGGCGACGCCCGATGGCCGGCCGAGCCGTTGCACGATCCAGAGCCGGTGGCGCTGCGGCGCGAAGCCTCAGCAGCCGGAGCATCACCGGTCGGAGCACCACCGGTCGGAGCACCACCGGTCCGGGCACCACCGGTCGGGGTGCTGACGGGAGACGCGGGGCTCGCTGCGGTGTTCCAGCTGACCGGGGCGGCGTCGCGGGTGTCGCCGACGAACCAGATGTCGCCGCCCGGCGTGGTCCACGTGACGACCCGATCGGGGGTCATCGTGAGCCCCCACCCGCCCTCGTGCACCAGATGATGATGCTGGTCGCACAACGGGATCAGATTGGCCAGATCCGTGGCACCCAACAGCTCCCACCAGATGATGTGATGGATGCGGCACCACGAGAACGGTCGCGAACACTGCGGATGCGCACACGTGGCGTACATCGCCCGCAAGGCGGTGCGCTGCTCCTTGGTCGCCAACCTGCGCTTGCGACCCACATCCAACGGCACCCCGTCACCGCCCATGACCACCGGGATGATCCCTCCGTCACACGCGTGCCGCCGCACGGCCTCAGGGCTGAGTGGCGCCCCTGACTCGGTCTCGGACACACTCGATGTGCCGAGCACCCCCGTACGCAACGTGTCGATGTCGATCAGCACCGACACCTCCGCTGGGCGCACACCCGACGCCGACGACGCGGTCACCAACTCCATGAACGCATTGATCCGCATCTGATCGAACGACATCTCGGCGCACTCGGACCGGCCGCGCAACTCGTCGACCTTCGCGTTGATCGCCGTCTCGAGTGTCGCGTACCGGTCGGGATCCAAGGTCAGGTGCAGGTGACCCATGCCGTCTCTGTTGCTCAGCCACTGTCGCAACGTGGCCGCCTGTCGCTGACGTTCCGACTCACGGATGCCGTGATCCCGCAGCAGGCGGCGCACCAGATCATGACAACGACGACGGAACCGCTCCGCACGCTCGACCCGTGCGTACCCCAGCAACAACGACTCATCAGCCAAGAACGCAGCGAGGACCTCGTCGTTGTCCAACCGCTTCAACGCCACCACCAACGCGTCCACATGCGCCACATCGATCTGACCCGCGGCCAACGCCGCCTCGAACGACGTCATCAACTCACCCGCACGGGCCCGATCCCGATCCCGCGCGATCTCCTCGGCACTACGACGATCCCCCGCGCCGCTCTCGCCCGAGCCCTTCGCACCGGGATGGTGGTCGTCACCCGAACCGCTCCCACCCGAACCGTTGCCGCCGAGGCCGCCGTGGCCGGAACCGTCGGGACCACCCTCGCCGTTGTCATCGTTGTCGCCGTTGTCGCCGTTGTCGCCGTCGGTGCCGCGACGAGGAGGGTCGGCCCACAGCTCGTCGCGACGCCGAGAGATCCGCACATCAGCCGCCGCCACGAAACTCCGCAACCGCTGTGCCGCGCCCCGCAACACGTCCAGATCGGCATGCGTGCACGAACCCGGATCGACCCCCGCCAACATGTCCACCGCCATGTGCAGCTCTCCCACGGCGAACCCACCAGCACCGCCCGTGCCACCGGCAGCATCGGTGGCCTCAGCGTCGGTCTCGTTCGATTGGTCGGTGGCGGCAGCCATGACCAGACACCCTTCATGCGTCGAATCGGTTGGGGGACCGGAATCGGTCGAAGGGAAGATCGGAGTACCCAGGATCGTACATGTGTTCCCCACGGCTGTCAACCCTGAACCGAACGAATATCCGATCGCGACCGATACGACCACGACGATCGCACGACGGCTGATCGTTCACCACCAGGCGTGTTCGACACGGACCTCGAGCTACTCGACGGCAAGTGCCGTCCCGAGGAGATCAGCCGAGCAGGCCGACGATCACCGCCATCGCAGCGATGACCGCAGCTTGGCTGGCGAACAGCCACGTGCCGAACGTTCGGGACAACTCCGACTGCGCCGTCGAGATCTCTCTCGCCATGTCACCACGCAACCCGGCGATCTCAGCGGTCAACTCGGCCTTGGTGGACGCGAGATCAGACTTGGTGGCGAGGTCCGACCAACCGATCGGTGGGATCAGATTCATGAGGGTGTCGGCCGATGCCGCTCCGAGATGGGCCTTGAGAACTTCGTACAGATGATGCCGTTCGGCTTCGGTCACCGACATGACGGGACGCTCCTCGGACGATGTAGTCGTACCGGGATGCCCGACGGCATCGAAACAGCGAACGAACACTGCAACGCCGACGATACACCGAGGGTGCGCGCCTTGACCACGAATGACGGGCCACGAATGACGGCGTCGTCGACGGCCGCCGCGACCACGTGACCAACGAGCACGACGGGGGTCGGCACCATGACCGTCGCGACACAGAGTCGCCAGGGGCCGCACCACCCGGCACCACACCCCTTTGTGTCGATCTCGACCGGTTCGAGCGAACCGCCTGCTGGACCCGTCGACACGGACGGCCACTCCCGGAAGGACGGAGAGGACTGACGTGATCGCTCAGTCCTGCTGCCCGGGGGGTTCGTGGTCGTGGGCGAACCGGTGGTACTCGGTCTGCTGGAGGCCGGCGGCGCTCGCCTCGTCGATCACCACGGTGGCGTGCGGGTTGAGCTGGAGCGCGGAGGCGGGCAGGGACGCCGTCACCGGCCCCTCCACCATCGCGGCCACCGCCTCGCGCTTGTGCTCGCCGCTGGCGATCAGCACGGCGTGGCGGGCGTCGAGCACGGTGCCGACGCCCTGGGTGACCACGTGGTACGGCACCTCGTCGACGTTCGCGAAGAACCGGGCGTTGTCGTCACGCGTGCGCGGATGAAGGGCCGTGACCCGTGTCCGCGACGCGAGCGACGAACCCGGTTCGTTGAACCCGATGTGCCCGTTCGCGCCGATCCCGAGCAGTTGCAGATCGACGCCACCGAGACGAGCGATCTGCGCCTCGAACTCCGCGCACGCCGCGCCGAGGTCGGCGGCGTGCACGTCGGGCGTGTACAGCGACGAGACCGGCAGGTCCACACGGCGCACGAAGGCGTCGATGAGCGACTGCCGGTACGACTGGGAATGGCCCGGCGGCAGCCCCACGTACTCGTCGAGGGTGACCGCGGAGGCCTCGGCGAAGCTGACCTCGCCGCGCCGGTAGGCCTCGATCAGCGCCTCGTACACCGGCACCTGACTGTCGCCGGCAGCCAGGCCGAGCACCGCAGCCGGTCGACGCTCGAGCAACCCGATCACCATCGACGCGACCGACGCGCCGATGTCCTCCGGCGACTCGACGACCACGACCTCCATCGACCCTCCCCATCGTGGCACACCTACCAGTCCGCCCGGATCGGAACGGAACGATCTTCGACACGGCGCCAGCGGAGAGGTTGGCGGCCCAGATTCTGGTGCCGTCGAACGCCAGATCGATCGGGGCCGAATCATCGGGCAGGTCGACCACGACGACGGTGTTCGTGGCCGGATCGATCTTGGACATGGAGTCGGAGCCGGAGTTGGCCACCCAGATGCTGGTGCCGTCGAACGCCACCCCGAGCGGGCCCGTGCCGACGGAGACGGTGCCGATGACGGTGTTGGTAACCGGGTCGATCTTCGACACGGTGTTGGAGTTGGCGTTGGTCACCCAGAGGTTGGTGCCGTCGAACGCTGCCGCCCGCGGGTTCGCGCCGACGGCGACGGTCGCGGTTCGGCACGCGGGGAGGTCCCAACGCAGCGACGCCGAACAGCTCACGGTCGCTGGCCCGGCGACACCCTGTGCACCTGCCGGCCCCTCGGGCCCCACCGCACCAGGCGCTCAGGGGGCACCAGGAGCACCGGTCGCGCCCGTGGCGCCGGTCGGTCCAGCGGGCCCTCTCGGCCCGGCAGGCCCGGTCGGTCCCGCAGCCCCGGCAGGTCCGGCAGGTCCAACGCCGCCGTCGCCGCCACCGCCGCTGGCAGCGACGTAGAGGCCGGTCACGTCCACCAGCACATCGGCGGTCGGGCCCACCGCACCGAATGCGTCGTAGGTCAACTCCACCGCGCCCGACGCGGGCAACGCCACCGTGACCGCGTTCGGGATGATCGCACCCGCCGAGAAGTTCAGGTTCGACGTCTCGGGCGCTCCCGGCGTGCCGTCAGGCCGCACCGAGAAGAATCCGTCCACCTGCGGCAGCACCGCCGTCACGTTCAGCACCACAGCGGAGGCGCTCTCGGGCACGACCACCGCGGTCGAGCCGTGGGGGCGAGCGATCTCGCCGGTCACCTGCAGCACCCGCGGCGTGGGCGACACCAACGGCCCCACCAGACCCAGCCCCGTCCGGGAGTCGAGCACCCGCGCCGGCGTGACCGACACGAAGCTGCTCTCCACCCCCGACGACGCACTTGCGAGCCCGAGCCCGCCCGCACCGACCGACACCGCGACGGCGGCGCCGATCGCAGCCCAGCGAGAACGCATGACACCCGACATGACCAGCCTCCGAACCATCCGGCCCGGACGGGCGTCCGAATTGCCGCTCAGCATTTCACAGAACGGCGCAACGCCGAGACGAGGTGCGACGCACTGACCGATCAACAGGTCGGTCCTCACGCCGGCGATGGCCGGCCTCGATCGGTGCCACGAACCCGGGCATCAGATCGAGGTCGGCGGTCATCCGCAGCACCGGCCACCCTGGCACCGTTCGCGGCCGCGACGGTGATCTCGCTGCGATCAGGTGGCTCGGCCGGCACGGGCTCGCTCGTCTCGGCCTCGGCACACGCGTCCAGTCATCCCGGCGAGGACACCGAGATCAGCCGAACAGGTTGGTGAGCGTGGCGGCGACGGTGACGATGGCGGCGGTTGCGCCGACGGTGGTGAGCGTCATCGTCCGCGCGACCTTGTGGATCTCTGTGCGTACGCCGGCGATCTCGATGCCGAGCCGGAGCTCGAGGCGCTCTTCGAGCGCTTTGAGGTCGTGTTTGGTGGCGACGTCGGCCCAGCCGACGGGTGGGAGATGGGCCATGAGCGTGGCTGCTGCTTCGGGTCCGAGGTGGGCTTCGAGGGTCTGGTGGAGCTGATAGCGCTGGCGTTCATCGATGGTCACGATGTGCTCCCGGTGCGGGTGAGGCCGACGGCCTCGTGCGTGTCGGGAGCACGATCTCCGAGCGACCGGACACTGCCGGGCGTGGGATGCACCGTAGCCGAGGGCTGTGACGACTCGACGGCAGGGGCCGTGAGCACGTGTTGACCGCGACGCTCGTCATCAGCGCCTGGGCAATCGAGGCTGTCGACATTCGCGAGTGCCGCGAAGTTCGGCAGCCGAGAATCGACATCGGGCGAGACCGGACCCTCGACGCGTCAACGAGAGACAGAGACAGCGAGAAAGAGACAGAGAGAGAGACGCACTGACAGATCACTGACAGGTCGGTCCTCACACTTGGCCGATGGCCACCACTGCCGATGTTCCCGCCCCCACGACCGACCGCCCGAGCAGGTCTCCACGGCGCGGGTGGCGATCCCGCTGGGCGGCGATCGGCGCAGCGGTGGCCGTCACCCTCGGAGCCGGCAGCGTGGCACTCGTGAACGCCACCGGGTCACCCGCCTCCACCTTCGTGGCGGTCACCCCCGAACGCGTGCTCGACACCCGTGTCGGCATCGGTCTCGAAGGCCCGCTCACCTCGCCCACCGGACGCAACCTGCGCGTCACCGGCAACGTCGCCACCCCCACCGGATCGACCACCGTCGTGCCCGACGGCGCCACCGCCGTCGCGATGAACGTCACCGTGATCGGCCCCACCGCCGACGGCTTCGTCTCGGTCCGTCCCGCGGGCACCCCCGGTGCACCCACCACCAGCAACCTCAACTTCACCGCCGGCGCCATCGTCCCCAACGCCGTCACCGTCGCCCTCCCCACCAGCGGAACCGACGCCGGCACCATCGAACTCACCTACGACGCGTTCGGCGGCGTCGGCCCCACCACCGAACTCCTCATCGACGTGACCGGCTACTTCGTCGCCGCCGGCTCGGGCGACGGCACCGGTGGAACCCAGGGTCCGACGGGCCCTCGAGGTCCCGAAGGGCCACAGGGGCCGGCCGGACCGCAAGGCTCCACCGGACCGCAGGGAGATCAGGGTGAGCCTGCGTTCGCTGCGGAGAACGTGGTGCACGTGGCTCTCGACGGCACACCCGACGGTTCGAACGGGGCGTTCGACAACGTGCAGGCGGCCATCGACTCGATCACGGCTGCCGACTGGGACAACCCCTACGTCGTCAGGATCGGCCCGGGGATCTTCCACGGCAACATCACCGCCAGGTCGTACGTCGCGATCGAGGGATCGGGGTTGGACACGACGTATCTCAGAACGACTGGCGGGTCAGCGCTCCCAGCGCAGAGCGGGGCCAGCGCGACCATCAACATCGAATCGGTCACGCGCGTCGAGATCCGGAACCTCTCGGCGGAGAGCACGAATGGATCCGTGACGACTGCGCTTCGGATCGTCGACTCCAGTGCGGTTCGGGTGAGGGACGTGTCGGCTGTGGGTGCGAACGGCAACACGAACGTCGCGGTCTACTCCAGCGGATCGAGCCCGGAGCTGCGCGACGTCCGGCTCGTCGCCCTCGGAGGGCTCTCGGCCACTGGGATGGAGATCCGTGGGAACAGCCCGTCGTTGTCGAATGCCACCGTCCGGGTCGGCTCGGCCTTCACCACGAACCGAGGCGTGGCCGTCACCAACGGAGCCGATGCCCGTCTCGTGAACGTCACGACGATCCCGTTCTTCACTGCCGACCTGACGGGGGTCGGGGTGTTCGCTGCCGCTGCGACGGTCCGCGACTCGACCATCGTCGGGAACCCGGCACTCTCGGCGTTCGGCGACATGACCGGCCCACCTGACTTCCGGGTCGCGAACACGCAGATCGTCGGTGCGATCGCGGGAGGCCCCTACGACTGCGTCGGCGCCTTCGACGCGAACTTCGAGGCCCTGTCCGACGGCTGCCTCTGAGCCGGCGGTGACTGTTCTCACTCGGCTGCGGTCGGCTCCAGCGACTGTCGCTCGCCGGCGATGGCCGACGCACCGGATCGGTGTTCAGGCACGATCGACGCCGATGTACACGAGCAGTTGGGTGTCGGTGTCGGGAGGTCCTCGACACTCGGAGCGTCCTCGATCGGTGCCACGAACCCGGGCATCAGATCGAGGTCTCCGGTCATCCGCAGCGCCGCGTCCTCGAACCCGTCGGCGAAATAGATCGTGGTGAACTCGAAGACGTCGGTGCCGTCGGCCTCGGTGGCATCGCGGTGTACGTGTACGCCGATTACGCCGATTACGCCGATTACGCCGAGGACAACTTCTCGTCGGAGGCCCACCCAGCGTCGTGGCCTCGACACAGACCAACTCCGACGGCGACTACCACCTCGAGAGCCTGCCGACCGGCGTCCCGCTCACCCTCGGATTCTCCGCCCAGCCATCCGGCACGCTCCCCCAGGTGTACTGGGGACCCGCGGCGAACCTCCAGGCCGCGACCGTGTTCGAGCTCGACGCCGACCAGCCGACCGGCCCGTTCAACATCACGATGGGACCCGCAGGATCGATCTCCGGCGTGATCCGCAACGCCGCCGGCAACCGGATGACCGCCGACGTGAACCTCGTGCCCGTCCGCGCCGATGGATCACTCAGCGACGACGCCACCATCTGCGCACGGACAGCAGCCGACAGCTCATTCCGCTTCGACGACCTCCCCGCAGCGCGGTACACGATCCGAGCGCTGCCCATCAACGAGCGGGTCGGACAGCAGGCCACCGGCTGGTTCGGAGGCGGTCTCACCGGCGCCGACGCCACCGTGATCGAGCTCCAGGCCGGGGAACACCTCACGAAACGCGACATCACCGTTCCCGACGGCGTGAGCATCTCGGGCGTGGTGACCGCCGATGGCATCCCCATCGCGGGCGTGCCCGTGGGTGTTCGCACCACCGGTTGGCAGGGCTTCTGGACGTTCCGCACCTCCGTGACCGCGGCCGACGGGACCTACACGATCGGTGGTCTCTCACCGAGCGATTCGGCGCTGGTAGTCGAGGCCACTGCGCCGGCCGGATCGAACCTGGTCAACTCGGTCTCGACCGAGTTCACCGTGACGACCGACGCCACCGACATCGTCGACATGGACATCGACATGCCCGTGGGCGTGTTCGGCACCGCGACCGTGCTCGGTCTCGCAGGCGAGTTCGTCACGCCCGGCGGCGGCGTCATGGGCGTCATGGGCTACGTGGACGTGGCGACTTGCCGTGCCCCCGACGCCTACGAGCCGTGGCCGGTCGGCGGATGCGCCAACGGGCCCTACATCGGCGCCCGGCCGCACCCTGATGGCGTCCGCTGGCTGGTCGGACCCGTCGACCCCGACACCTTCAACCTGCGGGCCCGCTCGTCGTATCCGAGGGTGGGTGAGGTCCCCGGCCCGATCGGTCAGATCTCCCTGGCACCGGGGGAGACGTTCGACTGCACGCTCAGCCTGGCCGGCGGGCCGGCCGGTTCGGCGTGCAACATCGCGCCGATCAACCAGTCGGGCGGCAGCCTCACCGGCACCATCACCAACAGCGCGTCGGTCGGCGTGCCGGGCGTGACCGTCGCGCTGCTCGACAACGACCCCGGCTATCCGTACTTCTCG
This sequence comes from Ilumatobacter sp., assembly GCA_007693335.1. GTDB lineage: Bacteria > Actinomycetota > Acidimicrobiia > Acidimicrobiales > Ilumatobacteraceae > SKSP01. The sequence goes on from REDU01000143.1 coordinate 12,031, forward strand.
ACCATCACCGACAGCAACGGTGACTACTCGTTCCGCGGCCTCCCTGACGGCAACTACCGGCTCAGCACCTCGATGGCCGACAACCGGCCCCTCTACGCCCCTGCGTTCTGGACCTCCGACGGAGCGGACGGCTGGGAGGCCGTGACCTGGGTCAACGATGCCGAGCCGATCTCCGTCGACTCGACCACCGCGTGGGCGACACCAGCGCCGTCTCGTCGATCACGAACACCGTCGCCACCTGCGAGGGCGCACCGAGCGATGACGAACCCGTGCCCGACACGGTCGGCTCCGGCCTCACCCACCTCGGCGACGGCAACTGGCAGTTCAACTGGAAGACCAACCGGGGATGGAGCGGCAGCTGCCGCAACCTCCGCGTCCGGCTCACCGGCGCCCCCACCCTCGAGGCCGTCACCTTCGACTTCCGATAGCCCGTCGCGTCGGCTCTCTCGCGCTCGCGACGAGGATGTCGGCGTGACGCTCACGGTGCAGCTCGACTGGAAGCCGAACGCACAGTTCGCCGGGCCGCTGGTGGCACAGCACCTCGGGTGGTGGGCGCGATGCTGCAGCAGTCGCCGCTGGCGTGGATGGTGCTCGACGACTCGCCCATCCGTGAGTTCGCCCACCTCGCCGGCGTCACCGTGGGCGTGCACGGCGACGGCATCACCGCGCTCGAGTTCGCCATGGGCACCGCGGGCCTCGACCTGCGCGCGGCCCACCTCGTGGACGTGCCGTACGACAAGGCCGAGCGGCTGCGTGACGGCACGCTCGATGCCTGCCAGTGCAACGGTCTCGTGGAACCGGTGGAGCTCCGACACGCCGGGGTGGCGGTGCGGGTCATGTGGGCGGTCGATGTCGGCTACTCGGTGTACAGCCAGGTGCTCTCCACCAGCGACGAGACGCTGGAGACTCATGGCCCCGAGGTGGCAGCGTTCGCCGACATCCTGTGGGACGGGTGGCGACAGGCGTACGCCGACCCAGCGGCCACGGCGGCGCTGGCGGTCGACCGGTTCCTCCACGAGTCGAACGTGGACGTGCAGGCCGAGATCCTGCGCGGCATGGAGCCGTTCGTGTTCGGTGAGGCGACCGTCGGCGGCCCGGGGCCGGCGTCCGTGGGCGGCATCGACGTCGACCGCCTCGACGCGAGCATCGACCTGCTCGTGACCGCCGGGGTGATCGCACCCGGCCTGTCGGCGTCCCGACTCCTCGCCCCTGATCCCGCTGAGGTTGCCGCGTCTCGTCCTGGTCGCCCCTGGCCCCGCGTCTCGTCCTGGTCCGAGAATTCGTCGGATCTCGACCAATTCTCGGACCGAGACGGGACGGAACAGGACGGACCAGGACGGACCGGGACGGCGTGAGCGGGGCAACGCCGGTCAGGTGCCGCAGAAGGTGACGTACCGGCCGAAGTCGGCGGGGGCCGGCTCGGCGTAACGCTCGAGGCCGGGGCGCTCGTCGAACGGACGGGACAGCACGTCGACCAGCCGGGTGACCGGGTCGAGGTCGCCGGCGGTGGCGGCGGCGAGCGCCTCTTCGACCAGGTGGTTGCGGGCAACGTAGACCGGGTTCACCCGATCCATCGCGTCGGCGGTGGCGTCGAGCGGGCGCCCGACCCGTGACAGCGCGTCGAGCCAGCGGGCCGACCACGCATCGAACGCGTCGGGTTCGGCGAACAGTGCACGGGCCGGATCGGGATCGCCGCGCACCACCGACGACAACGCGCGGAAGCACGACGTGAACTCCACCCGCTGGGCCCGCATCAACCCGAGCAGATCCTCGACCAGGGCAGTGTCGGCGGGGGCGTCGTCGGCGAGCGTCGCGTCGTCGACCGTCGAGTCGTCGGCAGGCACGGGCAGACCGAGCTTGGCCCGCATGCCCACCGCCCACTCCGCACGCATCCGGACCTCGAACGTCTCCAGCACCTCGGTGGCCATCGCGACCGCACGATCGGTGTCGGGGTCGAACAACGGGAGCATCGCCTCGGCCAGGCGCGCCAGGTTCCACTGGGTGATCTGCGGCTGGTTGCCGTAGGCGTACCGACCGGCGTGATCGATCGAACTGAACACCGTGGCCGGATCGAACGCCTCCATGAACGCACACGGGCCGAAATCGATGGTTTCGCCCGAGATGGTGACGTTGTCGGTGTTGAGCACCCCGTGCACGAACCCGACCAGCATCCAGCGCGCCACCAGCGACGCCTGGGTCGTCACGACCGACTCGAACAGGGCCAGGTACCGATGATCGGCCTCGACCGCCGCCGGATGATGCCGGGCGATCGCATGGTCGGCGAGGCCACGCAGCACCACCGGATCACCGAGCGACGCCGCGTACTGGAACGAACCCACCCGCAGGTGGCTCGACGCCACCCGAGCGAGCACCGCGCCCGGCAGCATCGTGTCGCGGGCCACCTGATCACCGGTGGCAACCACCGCCAACGCACGCGTGGTCGGGATGCCGAGCGCGTGCATCGCCTCCCCCATCACGTACTCGCGCAGCATCGGCCCCACCGCCGCGAGACCGTCGCCACCACGGGCGAACGGGGTGCGGCCCGAACCCTTCAGGTGCAGATCACGGGGCACCCCGTCGGCGTCGCGGAGCTCACCGAGCAGGACCGCCCGCCCGTCACCCAGACGCGGCGAGTACGAACCGAACTGGTGACCGGCGTACGCCTGGGCGGCCGGCTCGGCACCATCGGGCACCTCGTGGCCGGTCAGCGCCTCGACACCGGCCGGCGACCGCAGCAGATCGACGTCGAGTCCGAGCTCGCCGGCCAGGCCATCGTTCAGCACCAGCAGCTCGGGCGCCGACACCTTCGCCGGTGTCGACCGCGCCGACATCCCCTCCAGATCGAGGAACCCCGACCGCTCGAACGCGAACAGCGGTGCCTCGATGCTCATGCCTCCGAGGCTACCGAGCGGTCCGTTCCGGCAGGTCGGTCGACCTCACCGGTGGAGGCACTCCAGGCGATGCGCGCGGCGACCGCTCCGCCGATTCTCCTCGCGCCTTTGTCAACGAGGGCACCCTTGACCCCACGTCAGTTCGGAGGGGTGAGCTGGCGCTTGGCTTCCTTCGCCGCCGCGGCGCCGTCGACGGCGCTCCCGCCGCGTGTGCGGACCTCGGCGATCACGGCGCCCATCTCCCGCGGTGTGCTGGCACCCAGGTCGGCGATCACCGCGGTGACGAGATCACGCAGCTCGCCCTCGTCGAGCGTGGCCGGCAGGTAGCGGGCGATGATCGCGGCCTCGGCGCGCTCGCTCGCGGCCGCCTCCGGGCGATCGTTCGACTCGTAGATCTCGGCCGCCTCGTTCCGACGCTTCGCCTCACCCGCCAGCACGGCCACGACCGCGTCGTCGTCGAGGGCCACGGCCGAATCGCCGGCCACCTCGGCGTTGGTGATCGCGGCGAGCACCATCCGCAACGTGGAGGTGGCCACGGTGTCGCGATCGCGCATCGCCGCCGTGAGGTCGTCGCGGATCTTGTCCTTCAGCGTCGTCATGGTGTCCCTCTCTTGGGCTGCGAGGATGGGTGGATGGTGAAGTTCGGATGGTTGTCGCCCGTCGCCGGTCACGCTGGAAGCGATTTCCGGCCGATCGTGATGTACCAGCAGGAGCACATCTTGCCGACTGCGCTGCCGCACTTCGACTCAGTATGGATCGCCGACCACTTCTACGGCTTCGATGCCGACAAGACCGAGGGCTTCCTCGAGGGCTGGACCACCCTCACCTGGCTGGCCGCCCGTTTCCCCGACGTGATGCTGTGTCACCACGTGCTCGGCCACGGGTACCGCAACCCGGCGCTCACCGCCAAGATGGCCTCCACCCTGCAGGTGCTGTCGGGCGGGCGCTTCATGCTCGGGATCGGCGCCGGCTGGCGTGAGGACGAGTACCTGTCGTACGGGTACGACTTCCCCACCGCCGCCACCCGGCTCCGCCAACTCGAAGAGGTCGTGCAGATCTGTCGGCTGATGTGGACAGACCCGCATCCGACCTTCCACGGCGAACACTTCACCATCGACGACGCCGCCGCCACGCCCCGGCCCGACGTGGTACCACCGGTGTGCATCGGCAGCTCCGGCGAGAAGATCGGCCTCCCGATCGTGGGACGACGGGCCGACATCTGGAACGGTGCCTACCGCGACGACGAGCAGTGGACCCGCCTGCGCGGCATCGTCGACGCCGCGGCCGTCGAGTTCGGTCGCGATCCCGCCGACATCGAGAGCTGCGTGACCGTGGCCGGTGATCTGCCCGAGAACGACGCCGACTCCGAGCAGTGGGTGGAGCGTCTCACCCACCTCGTCGATCTCGGCGTGACCCACTTCGTCATGGACTTCGGTCATCCGCTCGACGCCGAGCCCGCGGTGCGGTTCGCCGAACAGGTCATCGCACCGATCCGGTCGTAGCCGACCGTCGGAAGACGGCAGCGGGCCCACTCGAGGACCATGCCGCCGTCGCAGGTCGAGCGCGGTGAGGAGATCGTGCTCACCCGCCACGCCCGGCCGATCAGCGCGTGACCGGTACTGCCGCAGCACTCGCGCTCGGCGTGACACGATCGTACGATGACAGCGGTGGCGTGGATCCTCCTCGGGGTGGCGGCAGCCGCTGCGCTGGCGAACTGGTGGAGCCGGTGGCGCGACCATCGACCGACCGAGTTGATGACCAAGCCGCTCACGATGGTCGCTCTCATCGGCGTGGCGATCGCCCTCGAGCCGGCCGACCCGGCCGTGCGATGGTGGTTCGTGGCGGCGCTCGTGCTGTCGCTGGCGGGCGACGTGTTCCTGCTCGGCGACGACCGATGGTTCGTCGCCGGCCTCGCCGCGTTCCTCGCCGGACACCTCGCCTACACCGGCGGGTTCGTCGTGGCCGCGCTCGACGACGGGTGGCGCTGGTGGCCGGTCGCGATCGCCGCCGGCGCCGTCGCGTTGCTCGTGATCGTCATCGGCCGGCGGATCGTCGCCGGTGCAGCCCGCCGCGACCGGGCGCTGCGGATCCCGGTCGTCGCCTACCTGACGGTGATCTCGCTGATGCTCCTCGCCGCCGCCGGCGCCGGCAACGCATGGGCCATCGCCGGCGCCACACTGTTCGTCGTCTCCGACACGATCCTCGGCTGGCGCCAGTTCGTGACGCCCCGCCCGTGGATGGCACCCGCCGTGATGGTCACCTACCACCTCGCCCAGGCCGGCCTCGTACTCTCCCTCGTGTGACGGCTCGGGCACGTCCCGCACGCCCGGCGCATGTGCCAGGCTGGTCAGGGTGAGGGGGAACGCCGACAGGGTACGACGCGACCGCCGGCGCGCTCGGCCACGGCCGCACGCGCCGGGCCCCGCCGCGGACTGGGTGCCCGTCACGAAGCTGACACCGCCGTCGATCACCCCCGATGTGGTCGTGGCCGACGGACTCGTCGAGCACACGCGCGATCTGCTCCACGAGCACCGACTCACCACGATCGTCGCCCCCGGCGGCAGCGGCAAGACCACCCTGGCCGCTGTCGCCACCGCCGAACTCGGTGTGCCGGTCGCCTGGCTCCGCCTGCACCCGAGCGATGACGACCCGCGCCTGCTCGTGGAACTCACCGCGGTGGCGATCGATCATGTCGCACCGGGCACGACAACGGCCACCCGCAGCCTCCTGCGCTCGGGCCAGGTGCTCGCCCCGACCCAGTTGTTCGGAACCCTCATCAACGAGCTGTCGGCACTGCCCGACCGGGACGACGAGCCGGCCGTCGTGCTCGTCGTCGACGACGCCCACGCGATCACCTCGGGCGGCGCCGCCGATGCACTCCACTACCTCGTCGAGTTCGGACCGCCCAGACTGCGGGTGCTGACGACGTCGCGCCAGCCGCCCGCACTCCCGCTCGCCCGACTGCGCACGACCGTCGGTGTCGGCGAGATCGGCCCCGACGACCTCCGTCTCGACGCCGCCACCGCGACCGCGATGCTCACCCGACGCGGCATCGACGCCCCACCGGAACTCGTGACGTCACTGCTCGAACGCTGCAACGGTTGGACCACCGGGTTCCTGCTCGGCGCCAGCACCGATCGACCGGGCCGCACGGCCGGGAGCACCCCCGACGCCGTCACCGAGTACCTCGCCCAGGAGATCGTCGGATCGGAACCGCCGGAGACACAGTGGTTCCTGCGGGCGATCTCGATCCTCGACGAGCTCGACCCGCAACGGTGTGCCGCCGTCACCGGCATCGACGATGCCGTGGCCCTCCTCACCGACCTCCGACGACGCCTCGGCCCGTTCGTGGTCGACCACGGCGAGCGACTGGAGCTGCACGACCTCCTCCGGGAGCACCTCCGCCTCGAACTCGAGCACCACGCCACGACCGAGCGGCTCGCCGAGCTCCACCGCCGAGCCGCAGCCACGGCCAACGATCCGATCGACCGCGTCGAGCACCTCCTCACCGGCGGCGACCACACCCCCGCCGCGGACGCGCTCGAACGGCTCGCCGACCCCTCCGAGCGCGGACCCACCGTCGACCCCCGGCTCGTCGGGCTCGTGGAACGCCTCGACCCGGACGAACGGCGGCGCCGACCGGCGCTCGATCTCCTCGTGGCCGAGCACCTGTCCCAGCGGGGCGACACCGACACCGCGACCGAACTGCTGGCGTCGGTGCGGGACCGCCTCGGCGACGACGACTTCGGGCTGCGCTGGTCCGCACTGCTCGCCACCGCCCTCGCCACGCACGACATCCCCCGATGGGCCCCGGAGCTGGCCCGACTCGAACACGACGAGCGCTTCGACACGCTCCCGGCGCCGATGCGTGTCGGATGGGTCATCGGAACGGCGTGGGCGGCCCTGTGGACCGGTGACACCGAGCAGACCGGCGCCCGGATCGAGCAGGCGCTCGTGATCCACCGCGAGCGACCCGGCCCGGCCACCGCCGAGGTGCTGGCCGTCCACCTCGGGTTCCCGCTCGCCGTCCGCCCGCTCAGCGCCGAGCGGTTCGCCCACCACCATCGCAACGCCGTCGACCGGTTCGGCGACACCTCCTGGTTGGTGCGAGCCGGGAGCGGTCTCCAACTCCGGGCGCTGGCCGTCGTCCGCGGGACCGCACTCCCCGACACGGCGTTCGACGACGACGATGCGGCCCTCACCCGGACCGTCCCCCAGTTCGCGATCGCGTACGACTTCGCCCGCGCCGCACGGGCCCGGATGGCCGGGGATCACCACACCCTGCACACCGTCGTCGCCCCGAACGTGGAGCCGATCGCCCTCGGGTTCGGCGTCGCCCTCGCACCGTTGCTCGCCGCCTCGTACCGCGAGCAGGGGCTCGCCGACGACATCGACGACCTCCTCGCCGCCATCGGCCGCTGGTCCGGTGGCCCACCGGGGCAAGCGCTGATCGACCTGGTGACCGATCTGGTGACCGCCGAGGCGAGTTGGGCGCGCGGGCGCCTCGACGACGCCGAGCGCACGCTGACGAGCGCGGCCGAGCGCCATGCGGGCTTCCTCAATCCGGTGATCGTCGACCCCGGCGTGCAGCTCGCACTCCTGCGCGACGAACAGGGGCGCACGGCGAGAGCGACAGCGCTCCTCGCGGATCGGGTCGCCGAGCTGGCCGGGCGGCTCGACAGCCCGGGGCGCGTCGCCCAGGCCGGCCCCGGCGCCGTACCGCTCCTCGAACGTCTCGCGAACGGTGACACCCCCACCGCGGCGCGCGTGCTCGCGCTCCTCGGCCACGAGCAGGCACCCGAGCCCCGTACCGTCCCGTCCACGGGCGAGACCCTCACCGGTCGTGAGGTCGAGGTCCTGGCCCTGATCGCCACCGGCGCGACGAACGCCGAACTCGCCGAGCGGCTCCACGTGAGCAACAACACGGTCAAGACGCACGTGCGACGCGTCCTCGCCAAGCTCGGCGCCCGCAGCCGCGCCGAGGCCGCCGCGATCGCCCGCCGCCAGCACCTGGTCTGAACTCACCCCGCTCGACGGCGTCGAATCACCCCACGGGGTGACGACCCTCGCGGGTGTTCCGTGGTCCCGTTCGGACATGGACAGCACCACATCAGCCAGCACCCGATCCGCCGCCTCGACCCCAGCCGCGACGGCCACGCCGACCGCCGCTGCACCGCCGCCACCGGCCGCGACCTCCGACGGCCGCCCCGCACCCGCCGACCTCGTTGTCGCCGTCGGCACCATCGTCGGCCCGCTCCTCCTGCTCGCCTCCTCGGTCGCCTGGCTCGCGGACGCCCGTGAGGCCCAGGCGATCCTGTTGATGTGGGCGATCATCGGACTCGGGCTGGCCATCGTCGGCTTCTCCCAACGCCTGCGAACGGCCCTGCCGTGGGCCGCCGCGGTCGTCCTCGGTATCGGGATCATCGGGACGGCGGCGGGCGCCGGGTACGCCGTGGAAGCGGCGATCGTCGACCACTTCGGCATCGAGCGGATGAACGACCAGGACACCCTGGCGACCATGCTCGTGCTGCAGCTCCCCGGGCTCCTGTTCCCGCTCAGCTTCGTCGCCGCCGCCGTCGCGTCGTGGCGGGCCCGGCTGCTGGCGCCGTTCCACGCCGGACTCATCGCCGTGGGCGCGCTCCTGTTCCCGGCGAGCCGGATCCCCGAGATCGCCGGTCTGGCCGTCGGCGCCGATGCCGTGCTCAGCCTCGGGCTCGTGACCCTCGGCGTCGCACTCCTCACGGGCCGCGCCCGTCCAGGTGTCCGCGACTGACGCTGCGTCGCGGCGTACGGGCCGCTGCCGACGCCACGTCCAGGTCACGACGAGCCGGTACGGTGCCCGCCATGGCCTCGTACGTGTTCACGGTGCTCGGCGACGACCGGCCCGGGCTGGTCGACCACCTGTCGGGCGTGGTGTCACGGCACCACGGCAACTGGGAGCGCAGCCAGATGGCGCGCCTCGGCGGCAAGTTCGCCGGCATCGTGCAGGTGGGCGTGCCCGATCAGCACGCGGACGATCTGCGCGCCGCGCTCGAGGCCCTCGACGATCCGGGCACCCTCGACGTGAGCGTCGACATCGCCGTCGACCACACCGCTTCCCGTGATCCCGAGAGCAGCGAGGACATCGCCGACGGACACGACGGTCGCCGACTCGTGGTCTCCCTGGTCGGCACCGATCGTCCCGGGCTCGTGCACGCCGTCTCGGCCGCGATGGCCGCGGTGGGTGCGAACATCGACGAACTCACCACGAGCACCACCGACGCACCCATGTCCGGCGATCCGCTCTTCGAGGCCACCGCCACCGTCACACTCCCCCACGACGTGGACATGAACACGTTGCGGACCCGCCTCGAAGCCCTCGCCGACCGTCTGATGGTCGACATCGCACTCTCGGTCTGAAGACGTTCAGCGCAGGTGGACCACCAGCGGGACCACCACGAGGGTGGCGAGCGACAGCGGGAAGCCCAGGCGGGCGAAGTCGGTCATCCGGTAGCCACCCAGGCTGTGGATCATCAGGTTCGTCTGGTAACCGATGGGCGACAGGAACGAGTTCGACGCGCCGATCAGCACCACGATCGCCATCGTGCGCGGGTCGAGGCCCACCTCGAGCGCCGTGGCGATGGCGACCGGGAACATCAGCGCCGCCGACGCGTTGTTCGACAGCAGCTCGGTCAACAGCATCGTGGCGGCCAGCAGCGCGACCGTCGTTCCCACCTCACCGAACGGCCGGCCCACCGACACCAGCAGGTCGGCGATGTGACCTGCCAGCCCACTGGCCGCCACCGCCACGCCGATGCTGATCGACGCGGCGATCGTCAACACCACGTTCACGTTCACCGCCCGCCGCGCCTCGTTCAGGCTGATCACCCGGGTGGCCACCAGCGCTGCCGCTGCCACGAGCGCCGCCTCCATCAGCGACAACGTGCCCGACACGGCCAGCGTGATCATCCCGGCGATGGCCACCAGCACCAGCGGCGCCCGACGCGACCGTGTGGGCGGGTTCTCCGTCAGCGGCGCCACCACCGAGAAGTCGCCGTGATCGCCCCACAGCCGGGCGAAGTCGGGGGCGGCCAGTACGAGCAGCACGTCGCCGGGGCGCAACACGAGGGTGCCCAGCTTGCCGGGGAGATCGTCGTCGTGGCGGCGCACCGCCAGCACGGCAGCACCGAAGCGGCTCCGGAAGCCGGCATCGGCCAGGGTGGAACTCGCCAGGGTGGAGCGCTCCGACACCACCACCTCGTACAGCTTGGCGTCGAGCTGATCGCCGGTGCCCTCGAGATGCGGGCGCTCGGCCACCTCCAGCCCGGGGAGATCGGTGAGGTCGACGATGTCGGTCACGTCGCCGGCGAAGTAGCAGGTGTCGCCGGCGCCGAGCACGGTCTCGGGGCGGGCGGTGATGATCTCGCCGCCACGTTCCACCCCGGCGAGGAACACGCCGTGGAGATGACGCAGACCGGCGTCCTCGACGGTGCGGCCGGCGATCGAACCGGTCGGCTCGACGGTCATCGCGATCGTGTACCGGCGGGTGGCCCCCATCGACGGCGCCCCCGCCGACCGGTCGCGCAGCAACCACGGGCTGACGATCACCAGCACCGTCACGCCCACCACCGCCACCGGTAGACCGATCGAGGTGATCTCGAACACGCCGAGCGGATCCTCGCCGGAGGCCCGGAGCAGATCGGAGATCACCAGGTTGGTGGAGGTGCCGATCACCGTGACGACGCCGCCGAGGATGGCCGCGAACGACAGCGGCATGAGGTACACCGACGCCCGATGACCGGTACGGCGGGCCCACGTGACCACCCGGGGTGCCACCAGCGCCACCAGCGGAGTGTTGGGCAGCACCGCCGACATCCCCGCCGCCGACACTGTCAACCGCGCCAACCGCCACCGTTCACCACCACGGCCGTCGCCCAGCACGCGGTCGATCAGCGGCGACACCGCGCCGGTGACCGACGCCGCCCCCGCCAGCACGTACAGCGCGGCGATCGTGATCGGCGCGCTCGACGCCAGACCTGACAGCGCCTGGTCCTGGTCGACCACACCGGTCAGCAGCAGCACACCCACCGCCGAACCCATCGCCACCGCTGCCGGTACCCGCTCGGTGGCGAACGCCGCGAATGCGAGGATCAGCACGACCAGGGTGATCCATGCATCGGCGCCCATCGGTCAGCCAGCCCGTCCGGTCAGCCCGGTCAGTCGACGAGACGTCTGGCCCGGAGCGCGTCGATCACGAGATCGGCCGCCTGCTCGGCCGACAGCGCCGTCGTGTCGATGCGGATCTCGGGATGCTCCGGAGGCTCGTACGGCGAGTCGATGCCCGTGAAGTTCGTGAGCTGTCCGGCACGGGCTTTCGCGTAGAGACCCTTCGGATCGCGTTCCTCGGCCAACTCGAGTGGGGTGTCGACGTGCACCTCGATGAACTCGCCATCGTCCATCCGGTCGCGGGCGAGCCGGCGTTCGGCGCGGAACGGCGAGATGAACGCCGTCAGCACCACGAGCCCGGCATCGACCATCAGCCCGGCCACCTCGGCGATGCGGCGGATGTTCTCCACCCGGTCGGTGTCGGTGAACCCGAGATCGCGGTTCAGGCCATGGCGCACGTTGTCGCCGTCGAGCAGGTACGTGCGGACACCGGCCGCATGCAGCTTCGACTCGACGATGTTGGCGATCGTCGACTTCCCCGACCCCGACAACCCCGTGAACCAGACCACACCGGGACGGTGATCGTTCAGGCGGGTGCGGGCGGCCTTGTCGACCTGGACGTCCTGCCAGTGGATGTTGTGGCTGCGGCGCAGCGCGAAGTGCAGCAGACCGGCGCCCACCGTGTTCTGGGTCTGCTTGTCGATCACCACGAACCCACCGGTGTCACGGTTCTGGGCGTAGGCGTCGAACGGGATCGCACGGTCGAGGCTCAGGTTGCACACGCCGATCTCGTTGAGCTCGAGCGAGGTGGCTGCCAGGTGATCGAGGTTGTTCACGTCGACCCGGTACTTCGGGTGCCCGATCGTGACCCCCACCGTTCGGGTGCCGATCTTCATGAGATACGGCCGCCCGGGGAGCATGGCGTCCTCGTGCATCCACACCACGTGCGCCTCGAACTGGTCGGCCACCTCGGCCGGGGCATCGCCGGCGCAGATCAGGTCGCCGCGGCTGGCGTCGATCTCGTCGGTCAGGGTGAGCGTGACCGACTGTCCGGCCACGGCCTCGTCGAGATCGCCGTCCATCGTGACGATGCGCGCCACCGTGCTGGTGGTGCCCGACGGGAGCACCCGGATCGGATCACCGGGTCGCACCGCGCCGCCCACGATGCGACCGGAGAAGCCGCGGAAGTCGAGGTTCGGGCGGTTCACCCACTGCACCGGCATGCGGAACGGCAACGTGGCGGTGTCGTCGTCGACCGTCACGGTCTCGAGGAACCCCATCAACGTGGGGCCGTGGTACCAGTGCAGGTGCGGGCCCTGATCGATCACGTTGTCGCCCTTGAGCGCCGACAGCGGGATGAACGTGACATCGTCGAGACCGATGCGTGCCGCGAAGTCGAGGTACTCGGTGCGGATGGCGTCGAAGATGTCGGGCGACCAGTCGACCAGATCCATCTTGTTGACCGCCACGACCACCCGACGGATGCCGAGCAGCGACACCAGGAAGCTGTGACGGCGGGTCTGGGTGAGCACACCCTTGCGGGCATCGACGAGGATGATCGCCACATCGGCCGTGGACGCGCCGGTCACCATGTTGCGCGTGTACTGCTCGTGGCCGGGCGTGTCCGCCACGATGAACTTGCGGCGCTCGGTCGAGAAGAACCGGTAGGCCACGTCGATCGTGATGCCCTGCTCGCGCTCGGCCGAGAGCCCGTCGAGCAGCAGGGCGAAGTCGAGATCACCGCCCTGGGTGCCCACCTTCGCCGAATCGGCGGCCAACGTCGCCAGGTGATCCTCGAACACGAGGTGTGACTCGTAGAGCAGACGGCCGATGAGCGTGCTCTTGCCGTCGTCGACGCTGCCGCACGTGATGAACCTCAGCAGGCTCTTGTGCTGATGCGTCTCGAGGTAGGCCTCGATGTCGGTCGCGATGAGATCCGATGCGTGCGCCATCAGAAGTAACCCTCCTGCTTCTTCTTCTCCATCGACGCCGCTCCGTCGAAGTCGATCACCCGTCCCTGACGCTCCGACGTGGTCGCCAGCAGCATCTCCTGGATGACACCGATGAGGGTGTCGGCGTCGCTCTCGATCGCACCCGACAGCGGATAGCAGCCGAGGGTGCGGAACCTCACGTTCTTGATCTCGGGCTCCTCGCCCGGATCGAGACGCATCCGATCGTCGTCCACCATGATCGGGATGCCGCCGCGATCGACCACCGGCCGGGGAGCCGCGAGGTACAGCGGCACGATCGGGATCTGCTCGAGGTGGATGTACTGCCACACGTCGAGCTCGGTCCAGTTCGAGATCGGGAA
>REDU01000046.1 GCA_007693335.1 Ilumatobacter sp.
ACCCCCACGACGCACCCGACCACGACCCCGACCCCCCCGAGACGACCGACCCACCCCCGCCCGAGCCGGTGCCGTGCGTGGCGAGCTTCGCGTCGATCGCTCCGAACCCGGTCAAGAACAAGGGCGGCAACGGCAACGGCGTCAACAGCGTCGCCGAGCTCGAGGAGCCGGTCACCGTCACCATCAACAAGACGGGTGACTGCGCCAACCTCGTGCTCCGCTACGTCCGGGTCGACAACAACCACGGCTCGGGCGACGACCGCACCGAACAGGTGCGGACCTTCGGAGACTCGATCACACTCACGCTCCTCGCCACCCCGACCGAGCGGTGGCAGCGGGGCAACCGGCCCCTGACCCTGTATCTCACCGAGCCCGATGGCCCGGGAAGCCCCGTCGAAATCCGAAACCTGGTGGTGCAGTGATGAACCAGAACGATCCGTCCCATCCTCGGCCGAGGCCTCGCGACCGTGGGGCCGTGTTGCCCATGGTGCTCGTGGTTTCGTTCGTGTTGGGCGCGGTAGTGGCGGCGGTGGCCACGTACACGACGACTTCGTTGCGGTACGGGCAGGTGGCCGAAGCGCGAGCCGGCCGGCTCGCCGCCGCACACGGCGGCATGGACGACACCCTCGAACAGCTGTCGATCCGGAGTTCGGTGTGCTCGACCCAGGCCGGCGCCGGCTCGGGCGTGGACGTGACGTTCCCCGAGACGGTCAACGGATCGGCCGTCAGCGTCAACTGTCGCATCGCGACCGGTCAGTTGCCGAGCGGTGACTTCTTCGCCCTCGGCGTGACGGGGGAAGGCGCTCCGAACAACGGCTCACCGACCTTCCGCTTCACCCTCGGTGGGAATCCGAAGATCGGTGGACCCGTGTTCGTCCACGACGCCAACCGGGTCTCGTTCAGCCAGCCGACCACCATCGAGGAGGGCGATCTCTGGTATTCCGACACCGCCTGCGCCCATGCACCTCCAGGTGATGCGAGCACCTTCTATCAACGGTCGTCGCTCACCATCCCCCGACTCTCGTTCGACCCGACCGTGCGCGGGATCTACTGCCTCGCCACCGACTGGCAGGGCCTGGCCGGCCCGACCCCTCCGGTGCAGTCACCGCCGCCGGACGTGACCAACCCACCCCATGAGCTCGTCGGCTCGTGCCGGGTCTTCAGGCCGGGGACCTACACGACGGCACCCGCTCTCGGCAACAACAACTACTTCATGTCGGGCATCTACCACTTCGACAACGTGGGACACATCGTCTTGCAGGGTCGCACCATCACGATGGGGCAACGGTCGACGGAGGGCTTCCCGGTGATCGACAATCCAGCCTGCAATCAGGTGCGCACCGGCGTGACCCAGGCGTTCGGCACCACCGACAGCGGCGAGGGTGCGTCGCTGTACACGAGCGGGAACACCCGGTTCGAGTCGCGGGCGAACTCGGGCCTCGAAGTCTCGGGCCGCCGACTGCCCGACAGCCAACGGTCCATCGGGATGCAGGTGATCGGACCCGGCCCCGGGTACGACTCACCACTACTCTCCAGCGCCCCCGGCGCCCAGAAGGAGATCGCCATCTGGGGGCAACTGTGGGCTCCGTTCTCCTCGATCGTCTTCGACACCGTGCCGGCCCAGAAGGCGGCCGCTCTCCGCGGCGGCGCCTGGATCGCTCGACTCGACGGTGGCGTGTCCGCCGCTGCCTCCGGTTTCGTGATCGAGGTGCCGACCGACGCAGCCACCACGACGCTCATCCTCGAGGCGAGGGCGACCGACGACCGAGCGACCAACACGGTGCGGGCGGTGGTCGACTACCGCCCGACCACCGGCGAGGTCGCCGTGCGTTCACGTCGCGTCCTCGGCTGATCACAGCGGCTTGCTGGCCTAGGCTCCCGCCATGGGATGGGAACAGTTCGAGGCCGGGGTGGAACTGCCGTTCGCGGCCGGGCTGGAGATCCCCGAGCTCCACGAGGTGTCGCTCGACATGCCGGCGCCAGAGCCCGTGGCCGACATCGAGTCGGTCGCTCGTGATGCGGTGGTCACGCAACTGGCGGCGCACGTCACCGGCGGGATGACCGTGGCGGTGGGTGCGGGCAGCCGCGGCCTCACCGGTCGCACGGAGCTGTTGCGGGGCACGATCGACGGGCTCCGCAAGCTCGGGGCCGAGCCGTTCGTCGTGCCGGCGATGGGCTCGCACGGCGGGGCTCGGGCCGAGGGACAGCGGGCGATGCTCGAGTCGCTCGGCATGGGCGAGGACGACATCGGCGCCGAGATCCGCGCCACGATGGACACCGTCGAGGTCGCCCGCACACCCGGCGGGATGCCGATCTATCTCGACACCCACGCTGCGGGCGCCGATCGCATCCTCCCGGTCAACCGCATCAAGCCCCACACCTGCTTCAGGGGACCCATCGAGTCCGGCTGCACGAAGATGGCCGTGGTCGGCTTCGGCAAGCAGCCAGGTGCCGCGCAGATCCACTCGTGTGGTCCGATCGAGATGCGCGATCGATTGCTCGACGGCATCGCCGCTCTCCGCTCGACCGGGCGGCTGCTCGGCGGCGTTGCGTCGATGGAGTCCGCGAGCGGCGACGTGGTCCGCATCGAGGCACTCGACGCCGAGCAGGTGGGCGGTGAGCTCGAGAGCGAGCTCACCGAGTACGCCCGCAGGTTGATCCCCACCCTGCCGTTCGACGAGATCGACGTGCTCATCGTCGAGCGTGGCGGCAAGGACATCTCGGGGACCACCATCGACCCGAACGTGACCGGGCGCTTCTGGGTTCCAGGGCTCGCCGACTCCGATGCGCCGCGGGTGACCGCCATCGTGCTGCTCGACCTCACCGACGTGAGCGCGGGAAACGCGCTCGGGATCGGGTTCGCCGACTTCATCCCTGCATCGCTCGCCGCCCGTATCGACTGGCAGAAGACCTACGTGAACTGCTTCACCGCCGGGCCGTCCGGGCTGCGGCGGGCACGGATGCCGATGGTGCTCCCCGACGAGGAGTCGTGCATCAAGGCGGCGCTCAGCATGTGTGCCCGCGGGCAACACGAGCCCAAACGGGTCGTGCGCATCGAGTCCACGCTGCACCTCACGCGCTGCTGGGTCAGCGAGGCGCTGCGGCCGTGACGCCGCGGCCGGCCACCGAGCCGGTGACCGGACTCGTGGCGGAGCTCGTCGGGGGGCTGACCGACATCGTCGGCGCCGAGCACGTGCTCGTGGACGCCGACGTCCGCGCCACCTACGAGGTCGACTGGACCCGCCGCTACCGGGGTTCGTGCGCGGCAGTGGTCCGACCGGGATCCACCGCGGAGATGGCAGCCGTACTGCGACGCTGCACCGAGTTGGACATCACGGCGGTGCCACAGGGCGGGAACACCGGGCTCGTCGGCGGCGGGGTGCCCCGGAGCGGGGCCGGCGCGCCCGCCGTCGTGGTGTCGACGCTCCGACTCACCTCTCTCGGTCCGGTCGACGTGGGGGCCGCTCAGGTGACGCTCGGCGCCGGGGTCACGCTCGCGGCGTGGCGCGACCATGCGCGGGCCGCCGGACTCGACGCACCCATCGATTTCGCAGCGCGAGATTCGGCGACCATCGGCGGGGCCATCGCCACCAATGCCGGAGGCTCGAGGGTGGTGCGCTTCGGCACCATGCGCCAGCAGGTGATGGGGCTGGAGGCCGTGCTGGCCGACGGCTCGGTGATCGGCTCGCTCTCCGGTCTCCCCAAGGAGACGGTGGGGATCCACCTCCCGTCGCTGCTGTCGGGGAGCGAGGGCACACTCGCCATCGTGACGGCAGCTCGGCTGCGGTTGGTGCCGTGGTACCGGCGGACCATCACGGCGATGATCGCCGTGGCCGACCTCGACGATGCCGTCACCCTGCTGGGGCGACTCCGGGGCACGGTCGGGTCGCTCGATGCCGTCGAGTTGGTGCTCCCCGAGGCGCTGGAACTCGTGGCTGCGCACGTCGGTTCCACGCCGCCGGTGAGCGCGACCGGCGCCGGGGCGTTCGTGCTGGTCGACTGTGCCGCGCACGACGACCCGTCCGACGAACTCACCGCGGTGCTCGGTGACGCCGCCGAAGTGCTCGACGCCGCCGTGACCACGGAAGGTCCGGCGCGCGAGCACCTGCTGATCTTCCGCGATCGCATCACCGAGGCGATCAACGCAGCAGGTGTGCCGTTCAAGCTGGACGTGGCCGTGCCGGTCGGTCGGCTCGCCGAGCTGCTCGAGGTTGCGCACCGTTCGATCGATCGCCACGGCGGGCGACTCGTGCCGTTCGGTCACCTGGCCGAGGGCAACGTGCACCTCAACGTGCTGGATCCGGGCGACCCGACGGCCATCGCCGACGAGGTGCTCGGTGCCGTGGCGGCGATGGGTGGCACGATCTCCGCCGAGCACGGCGTCGGGATCGCCAAGACCCCGTGGTTGCACCTGGTCAGGACCCCCGCCGAGCTGGCGACGATGTCGGCCGTGAAACACGCCCTCGACCCGACCGGCACCCTCAACCCCGGCGTCCTCCAACCAGCGACCTGACCGCGCCTCACACGCTCCGTCCACCGTCCCGATCGACCACACGCCCCACGCACCCCATCAGCCCGGCCGAGATCGACACAGAGTCGCTCCCGGCCGCATGATGCGGCTCCCAGTGACTTTGTGTCGATCTGGGCCGCATGTCACGGTCGGGCCGCAGGTCCGGGTGGGCGGACGCAGAGCGGGACGCGCCGGCGGCGATCGACCGGCCGGCTCAGGTGCCGAAGTCGAAGCCGAGGTCGGGGGCGGTGAGCAGCGGGTGGTACGGCACGCCGGCGGTGTCACACATGGCTGCGCAGGTGCCGCCCCGGTCGACGATCACGGTGGCGAGTACCACCTCGGCACCGAACGCACGGACCACTTCGACCGCCTCCATGATGGAGGTGCCGCGTGTGGTGGTGTCCTCGGTGACCACCACCCGATCGCCTGGTTGGAGGGCGCCGGCCACCCGGCCGGTCACGCCGTGGTCCTTGGCTTCCTTGCGCACGCTGAAGCTCCTGAGCTGACGGCCGCGGGTCGCAGCGATCGCCGCCACTCCGAACGCCATCGGATCGCCACCCATGGTCAGTCCACCGATGGCGGTGGCCCCGTCGGGGACCACGTCCAACAGCGCATCGGCCACGAGGAGGATGCCGTCGGGACGGCACGCGGTCTGCTTGGTGTCGAGGAACCAGGAGCTGGTGGCGCCCGACTTGAGCGTGAACGTTCCCCGCTTCACCGAATGCTCGAGCACGTGGGCTCGGAGCGCATCGAGCGCGGGAGACAACGGCGGCAGATCGGCAGACATCGCCGCCGACCGTACCCGCCCGAAGCACCCGAACCCGGCCGACATCGACACAGAGTCGCTCCGGGCCGCATTCGGCGGCACCACGCCCCTTTGTGTCGATCTCGGCCGGTCGCGGCGGGCGGGGTGGCCGGCGCTGGTGACCTCCAGGCCTCACCCGGATCAGCCGCCGCGGCCGGCGGTGGCTCGGAGCTCGCCGAGATCGAACGCATCGAGGGGCTCTTTGATGGTGCGGTAGCTGAACCGGGCGACCGGAGCCGTCAACGACACCGAGAACAGCTCGTTCCCGTCCGCATCGAACTCGGTGAACTGCGGCCCGGGTACCGCCCCCCAGTTCATGACCACACCGCCACCGGGCTGCACGCGCGCACTCCCGAGCGCACCGGAGTTCCCACCATCGGCCCGACGAACCTGCCGGACGAGGGTGGCGGTTCCCGCACCCTCGTCGATCCGGTACTCGACGAACCGGGCCGCGCCCGACACAGCCGGGCCGGTCGCGAACGGGAACGGCGTGCGGTTGTCGAACAGCGTGATGTTGCCGTTGGGGAGCACTTGAACGTCGTGTTGGCGTGCCGGGCGGGTGGGTTGCTGGCCGAGCATCTTGAGCGACGCTCCGGCACGCTCGGTGCCGCCGAGCTTCCAGCTGATCTCCTTCGACTCGCGGTCGATCGCGTAGATGGCATCGGCATGGCGCGCCGACATCAGCACCTGGTCGCCGCGCACGTCGAGGGCATTCGGGTGGATGGTGCTCAGGTAGAACTTCCCGGCTCCGTCGCGGAAACACAGGCGCACTGTGGTCTCGGCGATCCGGATGGCACCGGCGTCGGAAACATCGTGGGTACCCAAGGGATCGGACCGCCAGGTCCACACGACGTCGTTGGCAGGCGTGACCTCCTGAATGACGGCCTCGACCACGAAGTCGGCCTCCACCTCGTCGAACTGACCGGGTACGCCTGGCCGCGGGGTGTGGCACAGCTGCGTACCGGGTGGTTCCACCGGCTCGAACGGCATCGCCGTCAGGAGGAAGTTGCCGTTGTCGAGTCGCTCGTGGAGCTCGTGGTGGTTCGTGACGAACGGATCGCCCACCGACGGGCCGAGCAACTGTGTGCCGTCGGGGGTGAAGCGCTCGAAGGTCACGAGTGGATCGATGCCGAACGCGAAGCCCTGGGTCTGGATCCAGGCCAGCGTGCCGTCGGACAGCCGCTGGAGGCCACGCGGCTCGGGCACATGGGCACCGGGGGCCGCCGCTGGAGCGGCCTTGCGGTACCAGACCGGAACGCCGTTGGAGTCGAGGATGATGCCGTAGTTGCGCACACCGCTGCCGTTGTTGAGCAGGTAGTAGCCCGGCTCGGGATCCCCCGGTCGCGAGACGGACACCCGGGGGAAGTCCGGTGGCAGACAGCGGACCCAGTACTCCTCGGCGGGGCCCGTTCGCGGGATGACCCGCAGGGTGATCGCCTCATCGGCAGCGCGAGTCGCGTTGGTGTTGAGACGTGGTGAGCCGCTCCTGGCGCCGACCAGCTCGACCCGGGTGTTCGGCATGCCGCGGGCGGTGATCGAGAACGAGTTGTCGGTGTCGTTCGGGCAGTACGCGACGTAGTCGTGGATCTCGGGACGGAAGTCGGGGAAGACCTCGTGGGGACCGACCGCCAGCGAACGCATCAGGCCGTCGGCTCCGAAGCCGCCGAACACGTCGACCACCACATCGGTGGGCGCCGATGACGTGACGCAGATCGTGCCGTCGTCGTCGATCGGCACCACCACGAGGTTGGTGATGTCGACGCCGGGCACGTAGTTGACGCTCGACACGTCGGCGGTGCTCCCGCACGGGCGGACCTGGAGGAAGCCGGCCTCCTCGGTGCGGGTGGCGACGACACCGAGCACGGCCACCCGCGTGCCGTCGGGCATCACGCTGGTGAGCCCGGGGTCGAACGGGCGGGTCTGGTCGGCGGCGAACGGACCGTTCCAACCACCCAGTCCACTCCGGGAGTCGGCCACACGCGACATCCCGGCGCGGTACTCGAGCCCGTCGTCACCGCCGAAGTAGCCCACCAGGTCGACGATCACGTCGGCCGCCGCCGCATCGAGTTCGATGCACATGGTGCTGTCGGAGCTCAGCGCGACGATGCTCGTGTTGGCCCGGGCGCCACCTTCTTCGTAGTTCACGTTCGAGGTGGGTGGGCGCTCACCGACGCACGGGTACGCCGTGAGGAACCCCGGTGCCTCGGCGTCGGCCACCGTCAGGTTCACCATCACGGCCGACGCCTCCGTGGGCACGCCGAGTCGCTCGCGATCGACGGTGACCACCTGGCGGGGCGCCACCGGTCCGGTGACCGACGCCGGCCGGCGAGCGGGATCGCGCGAATCGAACACGCGTCGTGGTTCGAGCTCCTGGAACCGGGCGCCACCCGGGGCGAAGTGGCCGACCAGGTCGACGATGGCATCGGTGCCACCGGAGCTGTAGACGCACACCTCGCGGGTGCGGTCGACGGCGATCACGGCGAAGTTGCTGTTGGGGCCCTCGGTGCGGATGTTGAGGTTCGACAGCTCGGGCAGCGCACTCCCGCAGGGGTGCACGGTGAGGAACCCGGGCTGGGGCACCCGGTCGGAGGTGATGGTGAGTGCGACCGCGGTGGCGTCGGACGGCACGCTGGACGGGAGCCTGACCCGCAGCCAGCAGTCCTCGGGCACGGCCTCGCCAGCGCGAGTGTCGGCCAGACGTTCGGGGATGCGGCCGATGAACCCGCCCGATGCGGCCGAGGGGCTGGGCGTTCCGCTCGGCGCGGTGCACGAGATCTCCGACGACGCCACGGCCACATCGGGCGGCGGTGCGAGCAGCACCACGGTGCTCACCGAGCCGAACAGACCGAGGACCAACATCCCACGCAGAGCGGGCAGAGCACGACGCATGGCGGCACATTAGCGACGCGTCGGGTGACCGCGAGCGCGATGCCGCAACTGCCGCCGCGGCACTTCCGAACACTGTGTCGATCTCGGCCGCATTTCGCGGCAGCAGCCACCTCTGTGTCGATCTCGGCCGGGGGCTGGGCGCGTGCACGTACCCTCGGAGGCATGGACCTCAGTGATCTCCGCATCTTCACCGAACCCCAGCAGGGCGCCAGCTACGACGACCTCCTCGCCGTTGCCCGACGCGCCGAGCAACTCGGGTTCGGGGCGTTCTTCCGCAGCGACCACTACCTCAAGATGGGATCGGTCGACGGGCTCCCCGGGCCGACCGACGCCTGGACCACGCTGGCGGGACTCGCCCGCGACACCTCGACCATCCGGCTCGGAACGTTGGTCACCTCGGCCACGTTCCGGTATCCCGGGCCGCTGGCCATCACGGTGGCACAGGTCGACCAGATGTCGGGTGGGCGGATCGAACTCGGCCTGGGCGCCGGCTGGTACGAGCAGGAGCACACCGCGTACGGGATCCCGTTCCCACCGCTGGGCGAGCGCTTCGATCGGCTCGGCGAGCAGCTCGCGGTCATCACCGGCCTCTGGACCACACCCGAGGGAGAGACGTTCTCCCACGACGGTCAGCACTTCCCGGTCACCGACTCTCCGGCGCTCCCCAAGCCGGTCCAGGCGGGCGGCCCACCGATCATCGTGGGTGGCGGTGGCCCGACGCGCACCCCGGCGCTGGCAGCCCGCTTCGCCGCCGAGTTCAACATGCCGTTCGCAACCATCGATCGCTTCGTCGAGCAGCGCGGTCGGGTCGAGGCGGCCTGCGAAGCGATCGACCGCGACCCTGCCGAGCTGGTGTGGTCGATCGCGCTGGTGGCGTGCGTGGGATCCGACGACGCCGAGGTGACACGTCGCGCCGACGCGATCGGGCGCGAGCCCGACGAGCTCCGAGAGAACGGTGTGGCGGGAACGCCCGACGAAGCGGCGATGACGCTGCGACGCTGGGTGGACGACGCCGGCGTCGACCGGATCTACCTCCAGGTGCTCGACCTCGCCGACCTCGACCACCTCGACCTCGTCGCCGCCGAGGTCGCCGCCACACTCGCCTGACATCGATCGCCGACACGGCGTCCCCACCCAGGAGCAGCTGGCGCTCAGCCGCTCGGCGGACAGGTCTGGGCTGCAGTTTCGTGAGCTGCTTCACGAAACTGCAGCCCAAAGTCCGGTGGGCCGAGAGGGCAAGCGTCAGCGGTGGTCGCGGCGGTCTCGGAGGAGGACCTCTTGGGCGACGGTGGCGACATGGACGCCGTCGAGGTCGAAGACGTGGCCGATCGAGAGGCCACGGGCGCCCACGAAGTGGTGGCAGGAGAAGTCGTGGAGGTGCCAGCGATCAGCGCGCATCGGGCGGTGGAACCAGATCGTGTGATCGAGGCTGGTGCCGAAGAAGTGCTCGGACTCGTCACGGGCCACCGGGTGGGCGGCGCGCACCGAGTCGGTCGGGAGATCATCGGACAGGTACGCGAGCCAGCACTGGTGGAGGAACCCGTTCTCGGGCTGGTCGGCCGGCACCAGCTCCGGGCCGATCTCGGCGTCGACCTTCATCCACGCCAGGGTGCGACCGGTCGGTGAGGCGTCCAGGGGTACGAAACACCGCGAGAACGTGTCGGTCCACGACGTGTCGTCGAGCTCGTCGGGTGCGGGCACCTCGGGCATCGTGACGGTCTGGAACTCGGCGGCTCGCTCGGGGAGCTGGAACGAGCACTCGGCGTTGAGGATCGCTCCCACTGCCTGGCGGGCCACCACCCGTCGCGTCACGAACGTGCGGCCGTTGCGGATGCGGTCGACCTCGTAGCGGACGGGTTCGGTGTGATCGCCGCGTCGGATGAAGTAGGCGCGGATCGAGTGGGCGGCGAAGGTGGGCTCGACGGTGGAACGGGCCGCCCGCAACGCCTGGGCCACGATCTGGCCGCCGTACAGCCCGCCCCACGGGTAGCGCGGACCCTGACCCACCAGCGTGTCGGGTCCGTGCGGGGCCAGTTCGAACATCGGGTCGACTCTACGGGAAATGACATCTCGCCGAGTCATCGACAAACACCAGCAACGGGGTGACGACTATGGCTGTTCTTGCAATCTCGGAAATCCCACATATGCTGAAGGACATGTCCGCAAAGCGTGGTCCGAAAGGACCGATGAGCGACGAGCACAAAGCAAAACTCGCCCAGGGGCGAACCGATGCCAAGGCCGTCAAGAACTACCTGGAAGCAATGCGCGCCAACAAGCCCCGTCGAGGACGAAAGCGCACACCTGATTCCATCAACAAACGCCTCGCCACGATCGACGAATTGATGATCGATGCCGACCCACTCGACGAGCTCAAACTCATCGAGGAACGGCGTCGTCTGACCGAGGAACTGGAATCACTCGAGGCCACCGTCGACATCGCCGAATTCGAAGAGGCGTTCGTCAACGTGGCGAAGGGCTACAGCGAGCGCCAGGGCATCTCGTACGCCTCCTGGCGCGAGGTCGGCGTGGAGCCGTCGGTGCTCAAGCGGGCCGGTATCAGCCGGAGTTCGTGACGTCGAGCTCATCGAGCGCGTCGATCACCCGATCGACGTGCCGGAGCGATCGGTGCAGGTCGAACGCCTCGTCGAGCACGTCGCCCGCCCGGTCACCCAGCACGGATCCCACCTCCGGATCGGCATCGAGCAGCCCACGGAAATCGACGCTGTCGTCCCACGCCCGCATCGCGTTGCGCTGCACGATCCGGTACGCATCGTCGCGTGACACGCCCGCTCGGACGATGGCGAGCAGCACCGGTTGACTGAACACCAGACCGTGACTGGCCGCGACATTGGCTGCCATCCGGTCCGCGAACACCTGCAGACCCGACATCAACCGGTTGGCGCGACGCAACACGTAATGGGCGAGCGTTGCGGAATCGGGTACCACGATGCGCTCGACCGACGAGTGGGAGATGTCGCGCTCGTGCCAGAGCGCCACATCCTGCATGCCGGCCTGGAGATTGGACCGCAACACGCGGGACAGTCCTGAGATCGTCTCGGCCGAGATCGGGTTGCGCTTGTGAGGCATGGCGGACGAGCCCTTCTGACCCGGCTTGAAACCTTCTTGGACTTCACGCACCTCGGTGCGTTGCAGATGTCGCAGTTCCACAGCCATCAATTCACAGGTGGAACCCACTGCGGCGCAGGCCCAGAGGAACTCTGCATGGCGGTCGCGGGCGATCACCTGGGTGGCGGGGACCGGCACGAGTCCGAGCGCCGAACCGACGTGCGCCTCCACTTCGGGCGGAATGTTCGAGTACGTCCCCACGGCGCCGCTGAGCTTGAGCACGGCGATGCCGTCGCGCGCCGCCCGCAGGCGGCTGCGGTCGCGATCGACCTGGAGGGCCCACAGCGCGACCTTCGCCCCGAACGTGGTGGGTTCGGCGTGCACACCGTGGGTGCGGCCCATCATCACCGTGCCGCGGTGCTCACGGGCGATGCCCACGAGCGTGGCGATCAGGTCGCCGGCGGCGTCGATGAGCAGGTCAGCGGCGTCGCGCATCGCCCAGCACAGCGCGGTGTCGACCACATCGGACGAGGTGAGCCCGAAGTGGACCCATGCGGCATCGGGCTGGCCGATGTGGTCCTGCACCACGTCGACGAACGCGGCGACGTCGTGATCGGTCACGGCCTCGCGCGCCGACACCGCCTCCACGAACGCCTCGTCGACCGCCGGGGCCCGATCACGGCAGACACGGGCGGCGGCGCCGGGCACCAAACCCAGCGACGCGTGCGCCTCGGTCGCGAGCAGCTCGACCTCCAGCCAGCGTGCGAACCGGGTGGTGTCGGCCCACACGATCGTCATCTCGGGAGTGGTGTAGCGAGGGATCATCGTGGGTTCACGCGCTCCACAGCAGGTAGTCGTCGCGATCGGCGCCCACACCGACCACCCGCACCGGCACACCGATCTGCGCCTCGACCAGCTCGAGGAACGCCCGGGCCTCGCCGGGCAACTCACCGCGCTCGCGGGTGGCGGCGAGCGACGTGCCCCACCCCGGGAGTTCGGCGTAGACCGGTTCGACCCGGGCGAGCACCTCGGCGCGGTCGGGATAGTGGTCGATCTCGGCGCCGTCGAGCCGGTACCCGGTGCAGACCTTGACGGTGTCGAACCCGTCGAGCACGTCGAGCTTGGTGAGCGCCACCTCGGTGAGGCTGTTGAGACGCACCGCCTGACGCAGCATGACGCAGTCGAGCCAGCCGGCTCGACGCCGCCGACCCGTGACCGTGCCGTACTCGCGACCGACGTCGACCAGGGTTTCGCCGTCGCCGTCGGTGAGCTCGGACGGGAAGGGTCCGGCGCCCACCCTGGTGGTGTAGGCCTTGGTGATGCCGACGATGCGATCGACGTCGCGCGGCCCGAGCCCGCTCCCGGCGCAGGCCCCGCCAGCCGTCGGGTTCGACGAGGTGACGTAGGGGTACGTGCCGTGGTCGAGGTCGAGGAACGTCGCCTGGGCGCCCTCGAGCAGGATCTCACGACCCTCGGCGAGGGCCCGGTGCAGGAGCGTGACGGTGTCGGCCACGTACGGCTGGAGGCGACGGGCGTGCTCGATGAAGGTGTCGACCACCTCATCGACGTCGATCGGCTCACCGCCGGCCTGCTCGATCAACAGGTTCTCGGCCAGGGCACGAGCCCGGACCGACGTGGCGAATGCATCGAGATCGACCACCTCACCCACGCGGATGCCCACCCGGCGCGCCTTGTCCGCGTACGCCGGACCGATCCCCTTGAGCGTGGTCCCGATCTTGTCGTCGCCGCGCATCGCCTCGGCGATGGCGTCGTGGGCCTGGTGCCACGGGAAGATGAGATGGGCCAGGCTCGAGACCTTCAGCCCGGCGCACGAGATGCCACGCGACTCGAGCGTGTCGATCTCGTGGAACAGCGTGGGGAGATCGACCACCACGCCGTTCGCGATCACCGGCACCACGTGGTCGTAGAGCACGCCGCTCGGGACGAGCTGGAGGGCGTAGCGCTCGTCGCCCACCACCACCGTGTGCCCGGCGTTGTGCCCACCCTGGTAGCGCACCACGTAGGTGTGCTCCTTGGAGAGCAGGTCGATGATCTTGGCCTTGCCCTCGTCGCCCCATTGGGCGCCGACGACGACGGTGACGGGCATGCAGGACGCTCCCGGGAGATGCGGACGGAACGTGCAGCGACACTAGCCGCCACCCGCCGTTACCGTTCAGTGATGTGAGCGTGGAACCCATGACCGTGATGCGAACGATGACCTGGGGACGGATGGACGAACGCGAGCGTGCTGCGCTCTGCGCCCGCGGGCTCGACGACATCTTCGATCCGGAGCT
Organism: Ilumatobacter sp.; assembly: GCA_007693335.1. GTDB lineage: Bacteria > Actinomycetota > Acidimicrobiia > Acidimicrobiales > Ilumatobacteraceae > SKSP01. The sequence continues at coordinate 13,565 of REDU01000046.1, forward strand.
GCGCCGGTCGATCGGTGATCTGATCGACGATGTGCGCGAGCGCGGCGACGCCGCGGTGTGCGACGCGTTGGCCCGTTTCGACGGCATCGACGTCACCCCCGACCAGCTCCGCCTGAGCGACCACGAGCTCGACGAGGCCACCGTGTCCGACGAGGTCGACGCCGCGATCGACGACGCCATCGCCCACCTGCGCGCCTTCAACGAGCAGCAGCTCGAGCGCATCGACGACTGGAGCTTCGAGTCCGAACCGGGGCTCACGGTGGGCGAGCGCATCAGCCCGATCAGCTCGGTGGGGTTGTTCACCCCGTCGGGCAAGGCGAGCTACCCCAGCGTCGCGTACCAATTGGCGGTCCCCGCGACAGTGGCCGGCGTGCCCGAGATCGCGCTGGTGGTGCCGCCCGTTCCCGGCGGCACCGGCGAGGTCGACCCGGCGGTACGGGTGGTGTGTCGCAAGCTCGGTCTCCGCGACGTGTTCCGGGTGAACGGGCCGGCCGGGGTCGCTGCGCTCGGGTTCGGCACCGAGTCGATCCCCGCCGTGCGCAAGGTGGTCGGTCCGGGGTCGCCCGCCGTCACCATCGCCCAGGTCGAGATGCAACGCTACGGGGTCGCCACGATGATGCTGCTCGGACCCACCGAGAGCGTGATCGTGGCCGACGAGCACGCCGACCCGTTCCGTCTGGCCGCCGACCTGCTGGTGGAGGCCGAGCACGGTACCGACACCTCGGTGGTGCTCGTGACCACCTCCGCCGAGGTCGCCCGTGCCACCGACCGGGAGCTCGGCGCCCAGCTGGCCGACCTCCCCGAGGTGCGCGCCACCGCGGCCAGGGCGGCGCTCGGCCCGAACGGCGGCTGCGTGCTGGTCGACTCGCTCGACCAGGCGCTCGAGGTGGTCAACCGTTACGCCCCGGAACACCTGCAACTGGCCGTGGCCGACCACGTGGCCGACGCCGTGGTCGAGGGCGTGGTGAACGCCGGCGAGGTGCTCGTGGGCCAGCACACGCCGTTCAGCGCCGCCAACTTCGTGATCGGGTGTCCGGCGGCGCTGCCCACCAGCGGTTTCGCCCACGTCTCATCGGGTATCACCGCCGCCACCTTCCTCAAGCGCACCGCAGTGGCCCGCGCCGACACCCGGGCACTGGCCCGCATGGCACCGTCGGTCGTGGCGCTGGCCGACCACGAGGGGTTCCCGGCCCATGCCGCTGCCCTTCGCCGCAGGGTCGACTGACCTACGCTCCACGCGTGGCAAAGATCCTGCTGGTCGAAGACGACGAGCGCATCAGCGAACCGCTCGTGCGGGTGCTCACCGCCGAGGGGTTCGACGTGGTCCACGTCGCCACCGGGCGCGAGGCGCTCGACCACGTCGTGACCGACCGACCCGATCTGGTGGTGCTCGACCTCACGCTGCCCGACCTCGACGGGCTCGACGTGTGCCGGCAACTCCGCGGCGGTGCGGCCGACCTCCCGATCGTGATGCTCACGGCGCGTCGCGAGGAGGTCGACGTGATCGTGGGCCTCGACGCCGGCGCCGACGACTACATCGCCAAGCCGTTCCGTCTCGCCGAACTGGTCGCCCGGCTCCGCGCCCGGCTCCGCGCCGCCGCCGCGTCCACGCCCACCGCCACCGTGCTCGAGGGTGCGGGCATCCGGGTCGACCTCGACGCCCGACGTGCCTACGCGAACGACGACGAGATCGAGCTCACGACCAAGGAGTTCGACCTGCTGGCACTGCTCATGAGCCGACCCGACGTGACGTTCACCCGTGAGCAGATCATGCGCGAGGTGTGGGACGAGCACTGGTGGGGGTCGACGCGCACCCTCGACACCCACGTGTCGACCCTGCGCCGCAAGATCGGCGATGTCACCGATCCGGCGTCGATCATCGTCACGCTCCGCGGCGTCGGCTTCCGTTTCGAGGGCTGAGCGCGTGCGCAGACGCCTCGTCGTGTCGACCATCGCGATCGTGCTGGTGGTGCTGACGGCGCTGGCCGTGCCGGTCGGGATCATCATCCACCGCGCCGGCGAGGACGAGCTGCGCGGGCGACTCGACTCTCAGGTGACCGCCCTCGGGGCGCAGCTGAGCGCCGATCTGGGCGCCGGGCGAGAACCCGATCTCGCGTTCGTCGACACCGTGCTGGGGGTGGGCGACGGAGTACGGGTGGTGGCCCCCGGCGGCGAGGTGCTGGTGGACCGTCGGCCACCCGGGCTGACCGACCCACTGACGGTCACCCGCTCGGTACCCGTCCCCGATGGCGGTGGCAGCTACCTCATCGAGGTGGTGACCGACACCGAGCCGCTGTCGGAGCGGTTCCGCGACCAGCTGGCGACGCTCGCGCTCATCACGGTGGGCGGGTTGCTGGCCGCCGCAGCGCTCGCCGCCGTGCAGGCGAGACAGCTCGCACGACCGCTCGAGCGGTTGGCCACCAGCGCCGGCCGCATCGGCGACGGTGACTTCAGTACCTCGAGTCTGCCCACCACCGGTATCTCCGAGATCGACCGGATCTCGGGAGCGCTGCGCACCAGCGGCACCCGTGTCGACCAGAAGCTGTCGGCCGAGCGTCACTTCACCGCCGATGCCACCCACCAGTTGCGCACCGGACTCACCGGCATCGCCATGCGGTTCGAGCTGCTCGCCCGCCACGACGATCCCGAGGTGGTGGCCGAGGCCTCGATCGGTCTGCAACAGGCCGATCAACTCGACGAGACCATCTCGCAGTTGCTCGACGCCGCCCGCGACGGCACCTCGCGCGAGCGCACCGAGTTCGAATTGCAGACGCTCGTGGACGTACACGTGGCCGAGTGGACCGGCCGGTTCGCAGCTGCCCGCCGGTCGATCGTCTCCACCAGCGCCAAACCGGCCGTGGTGCTCGGCACCAAGGGCCTGGCCGGCCAGGTGATCGACATCATCGTGCACAACGCACTGGTGCACGGTCGCGGCACGGTGACGGTGCACGTGGAGGGACCCACGGTGGTGGTGACCGACGAGGGCGGTGGCCTGGCCGACCACCAGATCGAGACCGTGTTCGCGGACCCGAGCGATCCGTCGGCGGCGCACGGTCGCGGACTCCCACTGGCACGGCGCCTCGCCCGGGTGGACGGTGGCAGCGTGGAGGTGGTGCAGCCCCGACCGCTGGCGATCCGCTACCGGCTCAACCGACCGGGTCCGCCACCCGAGCCGTGACGGAGAGCCCGGGGGAGTCGGGATCAGCCGACGCGTCGACCACGATGGCGTCGCCGTCGCCCACCCCCGACTCGAGGATCAGCACCGCTGCCCGGTCGCCGATCTCACGTTGGATCACCCGCTTGAGCGGACGCGCACCGAACGCCGGGTCGTAGCCCTCGCGGGCCAGCTCGGCCAGACCGGCATCGGTCACCTCCAGGGCGATACGGCGATCGGCCAGACGCTCGCGGAGCCGTTCGATCTGGATGATCACGATGCGCTCGAGATCGGCCTCGGTGAGCGACCGGAACCGGACGATGTCGTCGATGCGGTTGATGAACTCGGGCTTGAAGAACCCCTGCGGGTCGCCCGGCAGGTTCGAGGTCATGATGAGTACCGCGTTGGTGAAGTCGACCGTTCGGCCCTGTCCGTCGGTGAGACGACCGTCGTCGAGCACCTGGAGCAGCACGTTGAACACGTCGCTGTGGGCCTTCTCGATCTCGTCGAGCAGGATCACCGCGTACGGGCGGCGGCGAACGGCCTCGGTCAGCTGGCCGCCCTCGTCGTAGCCCACGTAGCCGGGGGGCGCGCCGATGAGGCGGCTCACGGAGTGCTTCTCCATGTACTCGCCCATGTCGATGCGCACCATCGCCCGCTCGTCGTCGAACAGGTAGTCGGCGAGGGCACGTGCCAGCTCGGTCTTGCCGACGCCGGTGGGTCCGAGGAACATGAACGACCCGATCGGCCGGTTGGGGTCGGACAGCCCGGCACGGCTGCGGCGGATCGCGTTCGCGACCGAGGTGACCGCGTCGTCCTGACCGATCACCCGCTCGTGGAGGTGGTCCTCCAGATGGATCAGCTTGGCCATCTCGCTCTCCATCAGACGCGTGACGGGAACCCCCGTCCACTTGGCGACCACCTCGGCGATGTCCTCGGCGTCGACCTCCTCTTTCAGCATGCGGTTGTCCTGCTGGAGCTGATCGAGGTGCTCGGTGGCCTCGGTGATGCGCCGCTCGAGCTCGGGGATGCGGCCGTAACGGATCTCGGCGGCCACGTTGAGGTCGGACTCGCGCTCGACCTGGGTCCTGAGGTGCTCGAGCTCCTCTTTGAGGTTGCGGATGGCGTCGATCGCCTGCTTCTCGGCCTCCCAGTGGGTGCGCATCTCGGCCACCTGGGCGTTGAGCGTGGCGAGCTCGTCGTGCAACGCGTCGAGCCGCTCCTTGGAGGCGTCGTCGCTCTCCTTCTCGAGCGCGACCTGTTCGATCTCGAGCTGCAGGATGCGGCGCTGCACCACGTCGATCTCGGTCGGCATGGAGTCGATCTCGATGCGAAGCTTGCTGGCCGCCTCGTCCATGAGGTCGATGGCCTTGTCGGGCAGGAAGCGGTTGGTGAGGTAGCGGTTCGAGAGCACCGCCGCGCTCACGAGTGCCGAGTCCTGGATGCGCACGCCGTGGTGCACCTCGTAGCGCTCCTTGAGGCCGCGCAGGATGCCGACGGTGTCCTCCACCGAGGGTTCGCCCACGTAGACCTGCTGGAACCGACGCTCGAGGGCGGGGTCCTTCTCGACGTGCTTACGGAACTCGTCGAGCGTGGTGGCACCGATCATCCGGAGCTCACCGCGTGCCAACATCGGCTTGATCATGTTGCCGGCGTCCATGGCGCCCTCGGCTCCGCCCGCGCCCACGATGGTGTGCAGCTCGTCGACGAACGTGATGACCTCACCGGCGGCGTCGGTGATCTCCTTGAGCACGGCCTTCAGCCGCTCCTCGAACTCACCGCGGTACTTCGCCCCGGCGAGCATCGACCCGATGTCGAGCGAGATGATGCGCTTGCCCTTCAGCCCCTCGGGAACGTCGCCGTCGGCGATGCGGCGGGCGAGACCCTCGACGATGGCGGTCTTGCCGACACCCGGCTCGCCGATGAGCACCGGGTTGTTCTTGGTACGCCGACTGAGCACCTGGATGACGCGGCGGATCTCGTCGTCACGACCGATCACCGGATCGATCTTGCCGTCGGCCGCGAGCGCGGTGAGGTCCTGGCCGTACTTCTCGAGCGCGGCGAACTTCTCCTCCGGGTTCTGGTCGGTCACCCGGTGGCTCCCGCGGACGTCGCGGAGCACCTGGAGCATCTCCTCGCTGCCGACGCCCAGACGTTGGTGCATCGCGAGCAGGAGGTGTTCGACCGAGAGGTAGTCGTCGCGCAGATCCTTGCGGAACTTCTCGGCGGCCTCGACCAGGGCCGAGAGATCGCGGCTCATCCGCGGCTCGTCACCGCCCACCGCCTTGGGGAGCTTCTCGACGGCCTCGAGCGCTCGATCACGCACCTGGCCGGGCGACTGACCGAGCTTGGCGAGCACCGGCGCCACGAGGGTGTCGTCCTGGGAGGTGAGCGCCACCAGCAGATGGTCGGGGGTGAGTTCGGGGTTCGACGAGGCCTTGGCGCGGTCGATCGCCGCAGAGAACGCCTCTTGGGTTTTCACGGTCCACGTCTTCGGGTCGATCGCCATGACCCCATGATACACGCTGACAGGAAACTTGATACATGTTGTATCAAGATTTGGATTCGCGGTCCGGCCTTGCGCCAGGCCAAGAATCTGCTACCGTCCCGCCCACACGTTCGGGGGAACGTGTGATCCGGCCCCACATCCGGCCCAGGATCCAGCAAGGGGGAGAGACATGACCGTGACCGACACGGCGGCCGCCACGGCGTCGCCGGGCACCTCGACCGTCACCGTGGCCTCGCTCGCACGCGACTGGGCGGAGCGGGCACCCGGCCAGGTCGCCATGCGCGAGAAGCAGTTCGGCATCTGGCGCGAACGCACCTGGCACGACGTGTGGACCGAGGTGGACGAGGCCGCCAACGCGCTGCTGGCGCTCGGTGTCGAGGTGGGCGACCGGGTGTCGATCCACGCCGAGGACCGTCCCGAGTGGATCATCCTCGACCTGGCCACGGTTGCCGTGCGTGGCATCACGGTGGGGCTCTACCCCACCAACCCGACGGCCGAGGTCGAGTACACCCTGGCCGACTCCGGCACCGTGATACACCTGGCCGAGGACGAAGAGCAGGTCGACAAGGTGTTGGAGATCGACCGCACCCGCGTCCCGGCGGTGCGCACCGTGATCTTCGTCGAGCCGCGGGGTCTCGTGGGCGCCACCGACGACCGGCTCATGTTGTGGGACAACTTCCTGGAGTTGGGTCGCACGTACAAGCAGCAGCACCCCGACGCCGTCGCCCAGCGCATGGCCGCGGCCCAGCCCGACGACGTGATGACCCTCGTGTACACATCGGGCACCACCGGCCCGCCCAAGGGCGCGATGCTCACCAACGCCAACGCCGCGTTCTGCATCGACATCGTCGTGAACTCCGAGGACCGGGTGCCGGGCGGGCCGCCCACGCACAAGGACCTCATCGTCACCTACCTGCCGTTGTGCCACGTGGCCGAGCGCATCTTCTCGACCTGGACCCACGTGTCCACCGGCGCCGTCCTCAACTTCGCCGAGTCGATCGAAGTGGTCAACGCGAACCTCCGTGAGGTGCAACCCACCATCTTCTTCGCCGTTCCCCGCATCTGGGAGAAACTCCACGCGGCGGCGCTCATCAAGAGCTCCGACGCCAGCCGGTTCAAACGGGCGGTCCTCGGGGTCGGTCTCGCGCTGGGCCGCCGCATCGGCCGGATCAAGGTGGCCCACGGGGGGAACCACACGCTCGAATCCCGGATCCTGTACGCCATCGGCTGGGTGATCGTGTTCCGCGCCATGCGCGAGCGCCTCGGTCTGCGGCGGTGCCGCTACGCCGGTTCGGGAGCAGCGCCCATCGCCCCCGAGGTCCTCGAGTTCTTCATCGGCCTCGGCGTCCCGGTCTACGAGCTCTACGGCATGACCGAGAACTCCGCCATCGCGACCGCCAACTTCGTCGGACGCATGAAGCTGGGCACCGTCGGCGAACCGCACCCCGGGATCGGCTTCCGGATCGACGAAGAGACCGGCGAGATCCAGACCAGACACGCCGGGGTGTTCGCCGGCTACTGGGGCAAGCCCGACAAGACCGCCGAGACCATGACCGACGACGGCTGGCTCCGCACCGGCGACGTGGGCGAGTGGGTGGACGGCACCCACGTACGCATCGTCGACCGCATCAAGGACATCATCATCACCGCCGGCGGCAAGAACATCTCGCCGTCGGAGATCGAGAACAGCCTCAAGACCTCGCCGTACATCCGCGAGGCCATGGTGATCGGCGACGGCAGACCCTTCCTCTCGGCCCTGATCGGCATCGAGTTCGACACCGTGGGCAACTGGGCGCTGCGCCGCGGCATCCCCTACACCACCTATCGGGACCTCTCCGAGAAAGAAGAGGTGGTGGAGCTGATCGAAGGCGCCGTCAGGGAGACCAACGAGAAGTTCGCCCGGGTCGAGAACGTCCGCAAGTTCCGTCTCATCCCCAAAGAACTCGACCACGAAGACGGTGAGCTCACCGCCACCCAGAAGCTCAAGAGGAGCTCGATGATGAAGATGTTCTCCGAGCTCGTGGACTCGATGTACCGATGAGCGAGAGCAACCAGCGCGACTTCCGGTTGCCCAAGCCCACACCGGGCACCATGTTCGTGATCGGGATCATGATCCCGATCACGCTGTTCCTGATCGTCCAGCTGTTCAACAACCCGTCCACCTTCTTCCGCACGTTCGTGCAGTCGATGGCACTGGGTTCGGTGTACGCCCTGATCGCGCTCGGCTTCGTCCTCATCTTCAAAGCCAGCCAGGTGGTCAACTTCTCCCAGGGCGCGCTCGCCATGTGCGGCGCACTGTTCCTGTCGTTCCTGGTGGCCGACGGACACATCCCGTTCACCACCATCCGCAACCCGCTGATGGACCTGCCGGGCCCCGAGTGGCTGGGGTGGTTCCTGTCGCTGTTCGTGGCCCTGTTCTTCGCCGCACTGCTCGGCTTGGTCATCGAGCGCATCACGATCCGACCGATGGTCGGTGAACCCATCTTCGCCGTGGCCGTGATCACCCTCGGCCTCGAGATCGTGCTCCGGACGTTCGCCACCGACGCCGTCAAGATCCAATTCCGCTCGCTCGAGATCCCGTGGGGCAACCAGACGTTCTCGCTGTTCGGCGCCACGCTCAACTGGTCGTACATCGCGATGATGATCACCGCGGGGATCGCGTTCGTGGCGGTGTACCTCTTCTACAAGACCCGCACCGGCATCTCGATGCGCGCCGTGGCCCACGACCAGGAAGCCGCCATGGCCCAGGGCATCAACGTGGGCCGCGTCTTCGCCATCGCCTGGGGTGCCGGCGCCGTGCTCGCCACGCTGGGTGGGATCTTCTCCACCCAGCCCCCGGTCAAGCAGATCGGCGCCGTCGAACCCGACACCGCCCTCGTGGCGTTCAGGGCGCTCCCCGCCGTGATCCTCGGCGGCCTCGACTCGGTGCAGGGAGCGCTCGTGGGCGGCCTGCTCATCGGCGCCGCCGAGATCTACGCCGGCCAGTACCTGGCCGGTGAGACGGCATGGCTGGGCGCCGGCTACCCGGTCATCATCCCGTACTTCGTGATGATCATCGGCCTCATCGTGAGACCGTACGGCCTGTTCGGTACGCCCGAAGTACGGAGGGTCTGACGCCGATGTTCCTGCGTCCCAACCTCTACACCTCCTACGAGGCAGAGACCCACATCTTCCCCACCTGGACCAAGAAGGTGCTCGCCGCGCTGTCGATCGCGGTGCTGTTCCTGATGCCGTTCTCCCTCCCGGTCATCAACCAACTCCCGCTCATCCGGTTCCTGGGTGACAGCAGTTGGCTCCGGGTGATGTCGACGGCGTTCATCTTCGCCATCGCCGCCCTCGGGCTGAACATCCTCACCGGGTTGGCGGGTCAGATCTCCCTCGGCCACGCGTTCTTCATGGGCGTCGGTGCCTATACGGGAGCGGTCGTGGGCGGCCAGGAGACCGCCAGCGTCCTGGGGTGGGGCTTCCCGATCTGGGTCTGGCTGCCCGCGGCCGGCATCGTCGCGGCCGCCGTCGGACTGATCATCGCGCCCGTCGCGGTACGACTACGCGGGTTGTACCTCGCGATCGTCACGCTCGGCCTGGTGTTCATCGGCATCCACATGAGCAACACCTCGTGGGGTCGCCGCATCGCGGGCGACCCGGGCCTCGGGCGCGACTTCCCCAACTACGACGTGCGCATCTGGCGCGAGGAAGAACCGCTCGTCAGCCTCAGCACCGCGAGCCAGTGGCTGTGGTTCGACGTGACCGCCGGCCAGAAGCGGTTCCTGTTCCTCGCGGCACTGATGGTGGTGTTCGCCGTGGTCGCGAAGAACATCGCCCGCAGCCGCACCGGGAGGGCACTCCAGGCGATCCGCGACCGCGACATCGCCGCCGAGGTCATGGGCGTCAACGAGTTCCGCTACAAGCTCATCGCCTTCGGCATCAGCTCGTTCTTCGCCGGCGTGGCCGGGGCCCTGTACGCCGGCCTGGCCGGGAAGATGCCCGCCACGCAGTTCAGCCTCTTCCTCTCGATCGAGTTCATCGCCATCTTGCTCATCGGTGGGATCGGCACCGTGACCGGCGTGCTGATGGGCACGTTCTTCGTCGAGCTCTCGCCCAAGATGGTCGAGGAGTTCACCCGGTGGCTGTCGCAGCGCACCGACGAGGCCGGCGCGATCGGGATCTTCGCCGACCTCCTGCTCAGCTCCGGCCCGGGCGATTTCGGGCCGATCTCGATCGCCACCCAGACACCGGGGTGGCCGCTCAACGTGTTCGACTGGAACATCGTCCTGTACGGCGTACTCATCATCGTGTTCTTGATCTTCGAGCCGCTCGGGCTCTTCGGGATCTGGATCAAGTTCCGCAACTACTGGAAGCGGTGGCCGTTCAGTTACTGAACCGCCCGCTCCGTCCACAGAGATCTGGGCATCCCCACGATGCCCCGGACAACCCAAGGGGGAGAACAACATGAGAAAGCTCAGGAAGGTCGCAGCGCCGTTCGTGGTGCTCGCACTCGTGGCTGCCGCATGCGGCGGCGACGACGACTCGGCCGACGATCCGACACCCGAGACGCCGGCGCCCGACGTCGACGATCCCGATCCCGATCCCGATCCCGATCCCGACGATCCCGATCCCGACGACGATCCCGATCCCGACGATGCACCGGACCCCACCGAGATCGCATTCGACCTCGGTGTGACCGACGACGTCATCAGGGTCGGCTTGAACGCCGACCTGTCGGGGCTCTTCGCCCCGCTCGTCACCCAGATCGTCGACGCCCAGGAAGTCTTCTGGGAGGTCGTGAACGACGAAGGTGGCATCGCCGGCCGTCAGATCGAGGTCGTCGTGCTCGACAGCGAGTACGACGTGCCCCGGCACCTCGAGAACTACGAGCGCTTCGCCGGTGACGGGCCCGAGAGCGTGGTGATCTTCAGCCAGTCGACCGGGTCGCCGCACACGGCGGCCACGTTCGGCCAGCTCGCCGAGGACAACCTCGTCGCCATCCCACTCGCGTGGTACTCGGGCTTCCACGACCCGACCATCGCACCGAACATCTTCGCGCCGCAGACCAACTACTGCATCGAGTCGATGAACGGCGTCGAGCACCTGACCGGGGAGTACGGGGCCGAGACACTGGCCATCGTCACCTTCCCGGGCGAGTACGGCGAGGACGGTGCCGTGGGCGCCGAGATCGCCGCTGAGGCGCTCGGGCTCGAAATCGTCTACGACGGCCGGGGCGCCGTGGTGCCCGGTGCCGACCAGACGCCGGTGATCACCGCGCTGCTCGAGGCCGATCCCGACATCGTGTGGACCGCGGTGAACCCGACCACGTTCGCCGAGATCTTCGGCGCGGCAGCGGCCCAGGGGCTCACCGCCCAGTGGTCGGGCAACACGCCCACGTTCAACTTCCAGCTGCTGGGCACGGACCTCGGCCCGGCCATCGAGCAGTTCTTCACGTACTCGACCTACAACGAGCTGTGGAACACCGGTGACGCCGCCGGCATGGCCGAGCTGGTCGAGGGCATGCGGAGCAAGCGCCCCGATGCGCCGATCTCCGACGCCTACATCCGCGGCTGGGTCGAGGCCATGACCGCCAAGCAGATCCTCGAGCAGGCCGCCAGCAACGGCGACCTGACCCGAGCCGGCGTGCTCGAAGCGGCACGTCAGGTCGAGGTGGACTTCGCTGGACTGAGCCCGAACCAGTCGTGGATCGGTGAGCCCAACGACTACGTCGTGCGGCAGTCGTACATGTACGGCATCGATCTCGGCCTGTTCACGCCCGGTCTGACGGTCTCCGACGAGGATGCCGGCACCGGCTTCGTCCTCGAGGCGGGACCGTTCGTGGGATCCATCGCCGAGGGGTACCAGTTCGACGGGGCCTGCTTCGTCGGCTGAACCCGGTCACCGTCCATGACGGTGGTGGGGCCGGAGACCCCGGCCCCCCCCCCCCCCCCCACCCAACCAACCCCCCGGCC
>REDU01000019.1 GCA_007693335.1 Ilumatobacter sp.
TGACGCACTCGCTGAACGCCGACCCTCCCTTGTAGTCGACGAACAAGAAGTTGACCCGCTGCGGGCTGAACGACGATGCGAGGGCCATCACCCAGGCCTGCAGGAACTCGCTCTTGCCGGCGCCGGTCGTGCCACCCACCAGCGCATGGGGGCCGTGAGCGCGCAGGTCGAGCACGAACGGTTCGCCGGTCGCGATTCCCACGGCTGCGCGCAACCCGGTGTCATGGTGGCGCGCCGCCTCGATCGATGTCTGTGACCAACGATCGAGGATGAGCTCGGGCGGAGCGTCGGGCGGCATGCCGAGGAGGTCGGGGCCGTAGACGACATCGGGCAACCCAGAGTCGTCCCGGGTGCGGGCACCGACGTCGATCAGCGGACTCAGTGCCCGTGCGATCCGGTCGAGGTCGGCCGCACCGACGAGGTCGGCCCTGACTGCGTCGAACGCCTCCTTGCTCCGCCGGATCCGCAACGCGAGCGCATCGGGCCCTGCATTCGCGTCGACGACGGCACCGCAGCCAGCGGGGAGTCGGTCGACCGCGCCAGCAACCCAGATCGTGTGGATGCCGACCGCCGGCCCGCGCTCGAGGACGTCGACGAGCAACGATCGATCGATCGGCGCATCGTCCTCGACCACGAGCAGCACGAGCGGGAGGTGCCGGACTCTCTGCTGACCTCCGCCGGCCGCCGTTCGGGCGTCGAGCAGGACGGTGAGCGAGCTCTGTAGCGCCACGCCACCAGCAGTGCTGGACGCCAGACGGACACCGTCGAACGGCGCATACCGGGCATCGACGTGGGGCAGCCATGTGAGCCAGTGCCACTCCGGTGCCGCCGACTCCGACGACACGAGGGTGACGACCAGCTCGGCAGGGCTGTGGAGCAACGCAGCGGCTGCGACCATCGACGCCGCGACACTGCGTGCAGTCTCGGGTGGTCCGGCCACGCCGATCGATCCGTCGGCAGTGAGGTCGACCACCACCGGAACTCCGTCGACATGGGTGAGCGACTGCATCGTGTCGTCGAGCTCGCCGACGAGGTCTGCGCTCCCGTCGTCGGTCCGCTGGCTCGTGAAGCTGGTGCGCGCCGGCAGTCGTCCCCGACCGATGGCGACCTCACCGAAGTGCTCGCCGTCGGGGCGGCGGCTCCACAGTGTCGGCGACCGGCCGTGCAGTGTGACCTCCAGGTCGGTCAGCGGTGGGTGCTCACTGCGCCGTGCAGTTGCTTCGTCGTCGAGGTGACGGCGTCCGTCGTCCGCGAAGGTGGCGAGCTCTCGACGAAACTTCTCGGCGGCGCCCTTGGAGCGGCGCCGGTGGGACATCCGCGATTCCACCGCCGTGCCCACGAGCATGACCGGGCTGAGTGCGACGAAGATCAGGGACTCGACACGCTGTGTGACCACGTACATGACGGCTCCCAGCACCAGCGGTGCGAGCGCAGCGATCATCGGGACACGACCCGGCTTCGGAGCGCCGACAATGCGGGGAGCAGCGTGCTCGCCGGGAGCGAACGTGATCCCAGCGGGTGGGGAACGCACGAACGCTCCGGTCGAGATCGGCGAGAGATCGCCGTGGACCGCCTCGACGCGGAACGTCGTATCGCCGGCCACGGTCTCCGTGGTCGGCTCGATCCGAGCCCGAGGTACCTGCGATCCGGCAACGATCGTCCCGTTGACCGACCCCAGGTCCACGACCTCGATGTGGTCACCGACCTCGATCCGGAGGTGCCGCCGCGACACCATGTCGTCGGTGAGCACGACGTCGCAGGACGGGTCTCGACCCACCATCGCGCTCCCGCGCCTGAGCGGGAACCGGGCACCGGCGTCGGGGCCGGCCGTGACGACCATCATCGCTGCCGCCGGCTCGGGCGCCGACGGGACCACGCCCGAGTCGGGCCCGACCAGGTCGACGGTCGATCCGGACAGGATCCCCGACACCTCGAGATCGGCCGTCGGGTCGAGCGGCCGAGCAGTCATCGCTCCACGGCGGATGGCGAGCGTGACTGCGTCGCCGCTGTGATGCGGGCTGCTCGCCGAGAGCTGGGCGGCCAGTGCGCCGACCGTGGTGCCACTCGGCACGTCGACCTCGACGTCGACGGTGCCGCTGGCGGTCGACGCACCGGTGAGGGACAGCTTCAGCGCCATGCGATCCGGCCCGTCATGGCTCATCCACGGCGTGCGGACCGTCCAGCAGGGTCAGATCGTCGCTGCTGATGAGTCGGGTCGACACCGCGTACTCGACGAGGCGGACCCTGCGGCTCACCGCCTGGTTGCCCAGATCGCCCTTCAGCCCCCGCACACCAGCGCTCGCGAGCCGGTCGCACACGTTGTCGATCTTCTTCTCGAACTTCTTCTGCGTCCAGCCGACACGCTGCGCCCCGGCGGCAGCGCTGGGGATGTCGGCCATGCCACCCATGCCGTGCCGCAGCGCCGACTCCGCGAGCACGACGAGCATGAGGCGCTGGTCGTCGGTCAGCCGCAACCGGCCGAGCGTCTCGGTGCCGTCGTCGTCCACGACGACGGTCGGCTCGAACTCGCCGGGAGCGTCGTCGAGTGTCACGAGCAATTCGTAGATGGTCGGTCCAGCCGTGAACCGGATCGAGGTGGTGCCGTTCACGATCGGCATTCGCGCGCCCGGTGCCAGCCACGAGTGCAGGCCGCTCGCAGAGTCGTCGACCGTGGCGGTGATCTGGGTGCCCAGGTTCGTCAGCCACCAGATGTGATCGTCGCGTCGGAACTCCAGGAAGCGCCGGTGCAGATACGGGTTGTCGGTGATCGCGAGATCGCCATCGCGCCCGACGGTGAACGGCGCTCCCCCGTCGACCTCGATCGCTTCGCCGGCGAAGTCGACGGTCAACACGACCCGGCCCCTTCGTCGGCCCAGTCGTCGACCGGTCCGGCTTCGTAGGTGGCGGTGATCACTCCGCCGATGTCGATCATCGCTCCGAGCGGAGCGACGACTGGGTGACGCGGGGAACATCGCGCGGGTGATGCGCCCGGCAACGTCACCGTCGTGCCGTTCGTGGATGCCTCGTCGATCACGACGAGCTGGCCGTCGACGAGCCGAAGGGTCACATGGTGGCGAGAGAGCAAGACGTCGTCGATGGTGACGGCGTGCGGTACCTGCCCCTCGATCGGGCCGGTCGGCGGTCGGCGGCCGATCACGATGGGCGAGTCGAGGCCCACCACCCGACCGTCACCGAGCCGGATGCGGCCAGCCTGCTCGGTGGGCGGTTGCGGACTTGCGAACTGCGCAGTGTCCACCCGCCGGTCGGCCACAGAGTCGCCGGCGGTGCCAGCCGTGACAGGCTGCACCACGGTCGGTCGCTCGTCGGTCGCGAGTTCCGGCGCCTCGGGCGCAGAGGCGGGCCGACGCGGGAGCAGGTTGCCGAAGTCGACGCCATCGGTGGACATCGGCTCGACGGGCTCCATCACCGAGCGATCCCGACGACGCGATGCAACGAGCGGTCCGACGACCACGGTGGCTCCGGCGATCACCCCGAGAGTCAACCACTGACCGGTGGAGGTGTCGTCGCCGGTCAAGGTCAGCGTGATGCGATCGTCGGTGCCTGCAGTCGTGTGGGTCCGCCGGTTCTCTCCGGTGTCGTTCACGATCGAGGCAGCGTCGCCCTCGACCACAGCCGATGCTTCACCACACACCACGATCGCCATTCCGTCGTCGACGGCCGCGGCGATGGCGAACGATCCGGGGAGGGTGGCGCCGAGCGCAGCGAGTCGAGCCTCGAGCTCGCCGCCTACCGGGTCGAACAGTTCACGCTCCCAGGCCGCAGCGATTCCGCTGCCGGGCGCAGCGCCGATCAGGGCGACCATGCCGGTCGCGGCGATGACCGTGCCGCCGGCACCCATCACGACGTGACGATCAGCCCGCATCACTCGCGATCGGCACACGCCGTCGGCCTGGCCGTCCGCGCGGTCAGCCAACCGACCACATCTCGCCGGGTGGCACCAAGGCGCAGTGGAAGTAGGCGGGGTCGATCACCGCGTGGTCGTCGTCGGCAGGCGTGACACAGATGCCGTTCGCCTCGGGCGGTCGGTTCGCGAGACGCATCTCCTCGGTCGGCACGAACATCGTGTCGAAGGTCAGCTCCCACGGTGCCCGGTCGAGCGACGCCGACCCGACCTGGGACGAGTCATAAACGTCCCAGAAGAAGTGCGCGTGGTGTGAGCCGTCGACCGTTTCGGTGCCAGTGGAATTCGTTCGGTCCCATGCGATCAGGTACTCACCGTCGACGATGTCGATGAACACCATCGCGATGCAGGCGCCGGCGCCGGGACACTGCACGCCGTCGTAGCGCTCGGGCACCGTGGTCGTCGGGGCGGTCGTGGTGGTGGGCGCCGCCGTGGCGGGCGGCACGGTCGTGGCGGGCGCCGAGTCGGCGGGGGCGCTCGTGACCGGCGCGGCCGTGGCGGGCGGCTCCGTCGACGGCGACGTCGTCTCAGGCGCCGCGAGCGTGGTCTCCACCGGAGCGACGGTCGAGTCTGCTCCCGCAGCCACCGTTTCCTGGGGGTCTCTGTCGAACCAGCCAAGTTGCAACGCGGTGCCACCGAGAGCCAACAGTGCGAGCACCGCCACGAAGACACCGACCAGCACGCGGGAGCGCTTCGACCCCGCATCGGCTGAGTCGTCCTCGCGGACGAGTGTGGTCCGGGCCACGGTGTCAGAGGGCTCGAAGCTGGCGTCCACCGGAGCGGCGGCGAGAGGCGCGGCCGCCGCGACCGCAGCCGGAGGCACAGCTGGCGACGGCGGCGGCGCGCCGACGTCGTTCACCGAGACCGACCGCACCTGCGTTGCATCGTCGGTATCGCGGGCCACGAGTGGGAGGGCGCGGCTGCGAGCAGGCCCGAGACGGACGGCGAGGGCCTCGAACCGCTCGTGGAGCTCCTCGGCCGTGGGACGGACGACAGGATCGCGGTCCGCACTGCGGGTGATGAGCTCCCGGAACTCGATCTCGACGTCGGCAGGGAGATCGTCAGGTGCATTCCAATGGCGCAGCGGCAGCGAACCCGCCGTGCCGTCGGGCGTCGGCAGGTACTTCCCCGTCAACATTTGGTGGGTGGTCGCAGCGAGCGAATAGATGTCGGCGGCGGGACCGACCTCGTCGTCGCCTCGGAGCTCTTCCGGGCTCGCATAGCGGAACGACAGCGAGCTGGTTCGGTTGCTGACCTCGTCCGAACGGATGAGCGCGGCGATCCCGAAGTCACAGACCTTGACCTGGCCGAACGTGCCGATGAGGAGGTTGTGGGGCTTGATGTCGCGATGAATGATGCCGCGCTGGTGGGCCGCGAGGAGCGCTGAAGCGGTGTGAGTGGCGACGAGGAGGGCGTCGGGAAAGGTGAGGCTGCCCCCGCTGGAGCGGAGGAGGTCGCTGACCGATCCGCCCGGGGCGAACTCCATGACGATCGCGAGGAGTCCGTCGGTCTCGACGACCTCTTCGACATTGACCACATGGGGGTGCCCACGCAGGTCGACGAGCGCACGGAGCTCGCGTTGGGCACGTTGCCAGGCGACATCACGGTCGGACCAGTCACGCAGAACCTTGATGGCGACGTCGCCACCCGTGGATCGCCGGGTGGCGCGATAGACGTCGCCGAGACCGCCGCTGCCGAGCGGCACCACGTCAGCGAACGCACTCAGATCGATATCGCCCACCCGATGATCCTTGCACACATCCGGTTCCGCCTCCCCTGACCCGCCGTGAGGCACCGCTGCACCGTGCATCACGTCGGGGTGCTCGCTCTCCGTTCATCCAGGTGCATGCGGTCACCGTGATCGGTCACCGGCGATGACGGTGACCGATGCGGACCTCACAGCGCCGCCGTGTCCTCAAACTCAGGACGACAAACCATCTGTGACTTTGGTCACTGGCTGGGTGACCGTTGTGTACCTCTACGTACCGGGGCGGACCTGGCGTACTTCTGCGTACCGAACCGTTGTTCCAGCCGGCGTGGTGGGGGTCTTGTCAGGTGAATGACA
>REDU01000066.1 GCA_007693335.1 Ilumatobacter sp.
CGGGTTCGAGCTCGGCCGACACGTCGAGCAACGGCTCACCCAGACCGGCCTCACCACGGTCGGCCTCACCCGGACCGGCGTGCTCGATGCGGCGCACGAACCCGAAGCGCTCCGCCACGTAGATCTCGTCGGTGCCCGGACGCACCGCGATGTCGACCGGCTCATCGGCCACCACCAGCGGCTCGTCCACACGAGCGTCGGGTTCGGGACCGGGCTCGACCGGCTCCGGTTCGACCGGCTCCGGCACGGACGGCTCCGGCTCCGGCACCGACGGCTCCGGCTCCGACGGCGCCGTGTCGGCGGTGTCGGGTCCGGACGTCGCCGGAGCACCGGTGACCGGGGGCGGGGCCGGCGTGGTGGCCTGATCGTCGGACGCGCAGGCTCCGACCAGCAACGCCCCCAGCAGCAGCCCGACCAGGGACCTCGCCACCAGCGTGGGCGCGCGAGCGGGATCGAGGGGCACCGACCTCACGGTAGCGAGACCGACGATGGGCCGGCACGACCGGCCCGGTACCCTGCGGGCCGTGTCGGCAGGGGCAGCGGAGGCGCGCATCGGGGTGCTGGTGGTGGCGTACAACGCGGCCACCACCCTCGCCGGCGTGCTCGACCGGCTGCCCGAGTCGTTCCGGCAGCGGGTCGATCAGGTGCTGGTGTGCGACGACGCCAGCCAGGACGACACCTATTCGGTGGGGCTCGGGTACCGGGAGCTGAGCGAGCTCCCGCTCACCGTCATCCGCCACCCCGTCAACCTCGGCTACGGCGGCAACCAGAAGTCGGGGTACCGCTGGGCGATCGATCACGGTCTCGACATCGTGGTGCTGCTCCACGGCGACGGGCAGTACGCACCCGAGGTGATCGAAGACCTCGTCGATCCGCTCGCCGCCGGCGAGTGCGATGCGGTGTTCGGGTCACGCATGCTCGACCCGGGGTCGGCCCGGCGCGGCGGCATGCCGATGTACAAGTTCGTCGGCAACCGCATCCTCACGCGCTACGAGAACGCGATGGTGGGCCTCGGGCTCTCCGAGTGGCACAGCGGCTACCGGGCGTACCGCACCGAGGCCCTCGCCGCGATCCCCTTCGACCAGAACTCCGACGGGTTCGACTTCGACACCGAGATCATCCTGCAGCTCCACGAGGCCGGCAAGACCATCCGCGAGGTCCCGATCCCCACCTACTACGGCGACGAGATCTGCCACGTCAACGGTCTCCGCTACGCCGCCGACGTGGCCGCCGACGTCACCCGCTACCGACTGCACCGGCTCGGTTTCGGATCGGGCGACATGGCGTTCGCCCACGACACCTACGAGCTCAAGCTCACCCCCGACTCGTCGCACGGTCGACTGCTCGACTGGATGTCGCGGCTCCCCCCGGCGCGGGTGCTCGACCTCGGCTGCGCCGACGGCAGGTTCGGTGCGCTGGTACGGGCCCAGGGCCACACGGTGACGGGGGTGGACGTGACCGAACACGACGGCGTCCGAGATCGCCTCGACCACTTCGTGACGGCCGATCTCGACGACGGCATCCCCGACGAGGTGGGTGACGCCTTCGACGTGGTGCTGGCCGCCGACGTGCTGGAGCACACCGTGCA
The DNA here is from genome assembly GCA_007693335.1 of Ilumatobacter sp. Taxonomy (GTDB): domain Bacteria; phylum Actinomycetota; class Acidimicrobiia; order Acidimicrobiales; family Ilumatobacteraceae; genus SKSP01. Next base: position 1,589 of record REDU01000066.1, read on the forward strand.
GCCCGCCGAGCTCCTGCGCCGGACGACCGATCTGCTGGCACCCGGCGGCGTCGTGCTGATCAGCGTGCCCAACTTCGCCCACTGGTACCCCAGGGCGCGCGTGACGCTCGGCCGTTTCGACTACGACCGGCGGGGCATCCTCGACGCCGGGCACGTCCGCTTCTTCACCCGCCGCAGCATCGAACGAGTACTGCGCACGGCCGGGTTCACGATCACCCGACACGACGTGGTCGGCCTCCCACTCGAGGTGGTGGAGCGCGGGAGCGAGTCGGCGACCGGGACCGGGCCGGCGGCTGCAGGTGGCGGTGGCGGTGGCGGGGTGGCCGGGCGCGTGGTGGCCGCGATCGACCGGGCCGGCGTGCGGCTCTGGCCGACGATGTTCGGGTACCAGTTCCTCTACGAGGTGCGGCCCGATCAGACGGGCTGAGACGATCGCGGCCGCACGGCCGCGACGTGCCGCTCGACCAGCCGACCGATCTCGGCGGGATCGAGCTCTTCGTGTCGGATCAGCACCCGGTAGGTGAGCACCCCGATGAGATCGTCGAGCACGGTCGCGCCGTCCACGTCGGGCTGGACCTCACCCCGCTCGAGCGCACGTTGCCAGAGCGGGAGCAGGACGTCGCGGTCGGGACCGAGTTGGCGCTCGCTGACACGGTGGGAGAACTCCCGGTTCGCCACCATCTCACCCACGCGGTCACCCATGATCTGGCGATCGGTCTCGGCCATCGAGCCGACCATCCAGACCGCAGCCTCGGTGAGGTCGCGCTCGAGCGAACCGGTGTCGGGGAGTGCGTCCGGAGCGGTCGGCTCGGCCAACAGGTCGAACACGAGCTGGGCGCGGGTCGCCCAGCGTCGGTACACCGTGGGCTTGCCCACCCCGGCCCGCTTGGCGACGGCCTCCATCGTGAGCGCGTCGTAGCCGCCGGCCGCGAGGAGCTCGCGGGCCGCCGCCATGACGCGGGGTTCGACGGAGGGATCACGTGGGCGTGCCATCTCCTCGAGATTCTACGGCGACATGTACCCAGCGACATCAATCGACCCGATGGGCGGGGCGCTCCGGCACGGTCGCACGGGCGGCACCGTTGCTACCGTCACGCCGGAGACGGCACCGGAGTCGACGGACGCCCGAGGGGGAGCACATGACCGACACACCCGAGTGGAACATCGCGGACGTGTACGAGGCGATCGCCGCCCACGTTCCCGACCATCCCTGCCAGATCCAGGGCGACCGGGTGGTGACCTGGGGGGAGTTCGACCGCCGGGCGAGCGCAGTGGCGGCCGATCTGGTCGCGGCCGGCCTGGGACACCAGGCCAAAGTGGCCTGCTACCTGCACAACGGCCCCGAGTACCTCGAAGTGGTCGTGGCGGCGTTCAAGGCGGCGCTCGCCCCCGTCAACACGAACTACCGCTACGGCGCCGACGAGATCGCCTACCTCTTCGACAACGCCGACGCCGAGGCGGTGGTGTTCCACGCCTCGTTCACCGACCTGCTCGCCGGCATCCGCGAACGCCTGACGAAGGTGGTCCGCTGGTACGTGGTGGCCGACCACACCGGCCCCGGTCCCGACTGGGCCGTGCCCTACGAGTCGGTGGCGACGTCGGGCGCCACGCTCGAACCCGGCAGCCGCCCGCGCAGCGGCGACGATCTCCTGCTGCTCTACACCGGCGGCACCACCGGCATGCCCAAGGGGGTGATGTGGCGTCAGGACGACCTGTTCAACGTGCTCGGCGCGAGCGGCAACGCAGTCGCGGGGGTGCCCCCGGCCACCTCGCTCGACGAGGTGCTCGACCGCATCGACACCACGGGCGCCTCGACCCCCGTGATGGTGGTCGCGTGCCCGCTCATGCACGGCACCGGTCAGTTCTCGGCGCTCATCGCGATGACGGGCGGCGGTGCCGTCGTGTCACTGGCGAGCCGGCACTTCGACGTGGAGGAGCTCTTCACCACCATCGAACAGCGGCGCGCCACCAACCTGGTGATCGTCGGCCAGGCCTTCGCCGGTCCCATGCTCGAGCATCTCGAGGCCCACCCCGGCCGGTACGACCTGTCGAGCCTCAACGTGATCTCGTCGTCGGGCGTGATGTGGAGCCACGACAACAAGGCGGGTCTGCTCCGCCACATCCCCCAGGTCGTGCTGTTCGACTCGTTCGGCTCGTCGGAGGCCGTCGGGCTCGGCGGTTCGGTGTCCGCGGCGGGGATGGCCGAGCAGACCGCCACGTTCGCGATCGGTCCGAACAACGCCGTGTTCACCGACGACGATCGCCGCGTCGAGCCCGGGTCGGGCGAGATGGGCATGATCGCGGTGGGCGGCTTCATCCCGGTCGGCTACTACAAGGATCCGGAGAAGTCGGCCCGGACGTTCCGCCAGATCGAGGGTCGCCGGTGGAGCATCCCCGGCGACTTCGCCACCGTGAACGACGACGGCACGATCCACCTCCTCGGCCGTGGCTCGGTGTGCATCAACACCGGCGGCGAGAAGGTCTTCCCCGAGGAGGTCGAGGAGGCGTTGAAGACGCACCCGAGCGTTCGCGACGCCGTGGTGGTCGGTCTCCCCGACGAGCGCTTCGGCGAGACGATCTGCGCCGTGGTGGAGGCGAGTGGCGCGTCGCCGATCGACGCGGGCGAGCTCCGGGACCACGTGACCAGTTCGCTGGCCGCCTACAAGGCGCCGCGCTCGGTGGTCACCGTCGACTCGATCGCCCGCGCCGCCAACGGCAAGGTCGACTACGCCCGCCTCAAGCAGGTCGCCGCCGACCGCCTCGGCCCCTGACCCCCCACCCACGAGCACCCCACCGAACTGTCCGCGGGGATCCGGCGGATCCACCCGATTCACACAGACAGTTCGAGGAGGAGGGCGGGGAGGTCGAGTTTGCCGTGGCCCCATTCGGGGTTGGGAACGGCACCGGTGGCGTCGTCGGCGACCGCCGTCGAGCGGAGCAGCTCGCCCACCTCGGTGGCGGTGAGGGTCGGATCGGCCTCGAGTGCCAGCGCCACCACCCCGGCGACCAGCGCCGCAGCGGCCGATGTACCGGTGAACACCACGTACCGACCATCGCCGTCGAGCGGCACGATGTCGTCGATACGGTCGAACGCCGACCCCTCGGCCAGCGGTGCGAACGCGTGATGCCCGGGGGCGCTCACCGCGATCACCGACCGGCCATCGCGGGTCGGATCGGTGGAGGCACCCGGCCAGCGCTCACCGAGCCCACCGGCGGGCGACTGATCGATGCGATCGCCCGTGCGGTCGATCCAGGCGGTGCGGGCGATGTGGCTCGTCACCACCACCGCACCCTCCGTCGAGGCGGTGTCGGTGATCGTGCCCGACACCAGCTGGTCGACGAACTCGATCGAGGTGGTCCCGGGTGCGGCGCCGAGCACATCGCCGAACACGTCGACGCGACCCGGCTCCTCCGCCGAACCGTCCCCGGAGGCCTCGACCACGATGCGGCCCGCACCAGCAGGGCGGTCGATCGAGATCCACACGGCACGATCGCCGCTCGTGGACGTCCACGGATGGAACTCCTCACCCGGCTCGTAGTGCACGATCGTCACGCCGTCGTCGGAGATCGACGCACCGGGAGCGACCGGTCCCACGACCACGCCGTCGTCGAACTCGACGGTGACCGAGGCCGGGACGTCGCCCGAGTACCAGAGGGTCGGGTTCGACAGACCTTCGGCCGGGCGCACGAACGACACGACGAACGGCGAGCCGTCGACCAGCTCGCCACCGGCCCGTCCCGGCGATCCACCCTCGTCGCCGGCTGGAGCCACCCACACACGCCCCGGCCGATCAGGACCGAACGACGCCGCGATGCGACGGCTCACCGCGGACGTGCCGTCGATCGGACCGAACTGCGTGCCCGTGTTCCAGAGCGCGACCGTGGGCTGATCGAGACCGGCCATCACCAGATCGAGCACGTCGAGCGCATCGTCGATGCATCCCGCCACGGGCTCCTCGCCGGGATGGCCGTCGCCCGGCGGCACTCCCTCGGAGCTGATCTTGACGATCACGAGGTCGACGCCCGGTGCCGCTCCCCGGAACCGGCCGTCGGACGCCGCGCCGCTGCCGGCGGCCAACCCGGCACTGGCCGTGCCGTGGCCGACCGCGTCGCGATGACCCAGGTCGGTGCCCGCCGTCAGCGCAGCGTCGATGTCGGCGCGCAGGTACACGGACGGATCGGGCCGGTCGGGAGCGCAGCCGGCCTGCTGACCGCTCAGGTCGACGATGGCCTCGATGCGCGTCGACCCGTCGGGATGGCGCAGGTCGGGGTGTCGCCAGTCGACGCCGCGATCGAGCACGGCCAGCGTGACCCCTGCCCCGGTGAGCTCCGGCCACTCGATCGG
>REDU01000128.1 GCA_007693335.1 Ilumatobacter sp.
ACACCACCCTTTCAAGGTGGCGGCACGGGTTCGAATCCCGTTGGGGGTGCGGTTGACAAGCAACCACCGAATGCATCCAACCGAATGCATCCAGAGGTCCCGTGGTGAAGTCTGGAGTTCACGCCGGCCTGTCAAGCCGGAGGTCGCGGGTTCAAGTCCCGTCGGGACCGCCAACATCGACTCGGGCCGCTCCTCGGAGCGGCCCGAGTCGTCACGGTCGAGTAGCTCAGTTGGCAGAGCGTCCGCCTGAAAAGCGGAAGGTCACCGGATCGACGCCGGTCTCGACCACCCAGACGTCACCCGGCGACGTCACCCGGCCTGGTACTCCGTGATCGCCTGGTCGACGGTCTCGTCGCTGATCCCGCAGTCGTTGGCAGCCGCACTGACGAACTCCATCGCCGCCGGCTCGAAGGTCCCGAGGCCGAGTCCGAGCAGTTCGGGCTGCGAGATCCTCGTGAACAGCGTCTCGATGGCGCAGTTCGCCACGTTCGGCGCCACGTCCACCCCGACGAGCACGTCGAACAGGATCCCCTCGATCGGGTCGGTCGGCGGGTCGTCGCCGAAGCCCGACGGATCGATCGCCGGCTCGTCCGGCTCGGTGGGTTCGTCCGGGGCGTCGGGATCCGTCGGATCGGGCGCCAGCGTCGTGGTGGTGGTCGTGGTCGTGGTGGTCGTGGTGGTGAGCGCGACCGGGGTGTAGCTCACCGACGACGCCTGACCCGTGGCGGTGTCCGCCAGCGAATAGGTGGTGATCGCTGCACCGAGGAACAGCACGACGCCAGCGATGGCGAGCGGCGTCTGCCCACCCGGGAACGGGGCTGCGAGGCGCACCGATCTGCCCGAGATCTGCGCGCCGGTGCCCAGCAGCCCACGTTCATCGGCCCACACCAGCAGCGGCGGCATCACGACCAGGGCGGCCAGCAGGGCGATCGCCACGTTGAGCGTCACGACGATGCCGAAGTCACGCAGCAGCGGCAGTGCCGAGCCGATCAGCACGGCGAACCCGCCGATCGTGGTGGTGGCAGAGGTGAAGAACGCCCGGCCGGTGCGCGCCGCGGCGCGATCGCAGGCGGCACGCGCGCCGAGACCACGCTGTCGTTCCTCGAGATATCGGCCGAGGATCAGCACGGAGAACTCCGAGCAGGTCGCGATCACCAGTGGCCCGCTGACGGTCGTGAGCGGGCTGAGCTCGATCCCCGACAGGCCGACCACGAGCGACGAGACCCCGACCGCCAAGAACACCGGCACCATCGCGATGAGTGCACGGCTGAGGCTGCGATGGCGCAGCACCAGGAACAGGCCGGCGAGCGACAGCGACAGGTAGGTGAGCGCGGCACGGTTGGCGGACAGGTTCTCCAACAGGCCGATGCCGACCGTTGCGAGACCGGCAGGAACCGCCCGCACCGCCGACTGCCCGTCGGGGAGGTCGACCAGCAAGATGCTGTCGGCCGGCACATCGAGCGCCGCGATGCGTGCCTCGAGATCGGCCTCGAGCTCGGCCACCACCACGGATCGCTGCTCGAGGCTGGCGGGGGCGAGGCGGAAGTTGATCTGGGTGGACGTCGCGATGTCACCGGGCTCCCAGTCGGGCGTGCCGAGCAGCGATCGCCGAACGTCGGGAGGCATCGCCTCGGTGGCCGCGACCACGTCTGCGGTCGTGGGCGCGATCGGAGTTGCGCCGGGGATGGCGATGATCTTGCCCATCGTGTTCGCGAGGCTCGAGCTCGCCACCACCTCGTCGCGCGCCTCGGCGGCCAGCGTGAAGTCCCAGACGAGGTCGACCACCTCCTGCTCGAACACGTTGTTCGCCGAGACGAGCACACCGAGGGTGGTGCTGAAGCCGGTCTCCTCCTCGAGCCGATCGATGTCGGCCACCACATCGGAGTTCTGGTCGATCCAGCGGAGCGGATCCGACTGGATGTTGATCCGACCCTCCACCAGCACGCCACCGACGAACAGTGCGATCGCCGCCACGATGAACGGCACGGCGAACGAGCGCGGCACACCGCCCAGCCAGACGACGATCTTCTCGACGCGGCTCTCGCCGCGCCGCTTGGTCGGAACCGTGTATTCACGGAGTCCCAGCGTCATTCCCGTGACCACGATCCCGATGAACAACAGCACCAGCACCCCGACGATCAGCAGGACGCCGAAGTCACGGATCATCGGCACCTTGGAGATCTGGAGGGCGAGGAAGGCGGCCACCCCGGTCACCGCCGCCGCCACCAGCGGTGGGGCCACGTTCGCGATGGATTCACTGATCGGTCGTTCGTCGCGGTCGAGGACGACCTCTTCCTCGATGCGGTTGTGGAGCTGGATGGCGAAGTCGATCCCGAGGCCGATGAGGATCGGCAGACCCGAGATGGTCACGAGCGAGAGGTCCACCCCGATCAGGCCCAGGAGCGAGAACGCCCAGACGACGCCGAGGATCACCGCGAACAACGGCAGCAGCCGCCACCGCACCCTGAACATGAGAGCGAGCACGACGGCCATGACGACCAGCGCAGCCAGACCGAGCGTCAGCATCCCGCCCTGCAGGTAGTCGTTGATCTCCTTGAGGTAGAGCGGTGCACCCGTGACCGTCAGGTCGAAGCCGTCGAAGGTGGCACCCTCGATCGTCTCGAGCACGGCCAGGGTGCCCTCCCCCAGCTCGTCGATGCTGGCGTTCCCCTCGAGCACGATCCCGCCGACCGCGGTCTGCTGATCGGGGAAGACGCCGTCGAGGGAGGGTCTGATGACGCGTTCCTCGTCGGGAGGCGGGACCGGGACGCCATCGACCAACGTGAAGCCGTCGTTGGCGAAGACCAGCAGGTCGTTCCACGGCGGGCTCCCGATCTCCTCGTCTCCAGCGGCGCTGAGCCGGGCGAGCGCGATCGGGATGTCGGACTGCCGGGTCGCGGTACCGGCCTCGTCGGGGTCGCGCTGGGCCGCTGACAGCAACGCTCCCGAGCCCGCCCCGCCGGCCACCAGCTCCGAGCTGTACCCGACGGTCGTCAGCGGGGTCAGCACCGAGTGCACCTGCGGGACGTCGCGGAGTCGGGTCTCGAGGTCCTGGAGGGTCGCCAGGTTGTCACCCTCGACGAGGTCGGTCACGTCGACACCGTCACGGTTGGCGGTGAACAGCAGGATCACGGTCTCGCCGCCGAACGCGTCCTGGAACTCGACGTTGTCGATCGCGATCTGCGACTCGGGGTTGAGATAGCTGTCCTGTCCGGTCGCGAACTCGATACGCAGTGCACCGACCATCAACACAGCGGTGATCGCAGCCAACACGGCCACCACGACGTACCAGTAGCGACCGAGGTTGAACCCGAGACGACGCCAATAATGTTCCATCGGTGCGAGAGACTAGGTCCCTCCGCCGTACTGTCGTGACCATGGACACAGCGTCATCGCTGTCAGGCGTTTCACCGGCGTCCGACCCCACCCCACAACACCTCCCCGAGCTCGGGTTCTACGGGCTGGCCGGCGGCGCGCAGTCACCTCGTGACCTCCTGCAGGAGTGCCGTGACGGCGAAGCCCTCGGCTTCGGCACCGTCTTCTTGTCGGAGCGGTTCAACGTCAAAGAGATCGTCACGTTGTCGGGCGCGGCCGCCGCCGTGACCGAACGCCTGCGCATCGCCACCGGGGTCACCAACCACACCACCCGTCACCCGATGGTGACGGCGTCGTACGCCTCGACCATGCACCTCATGACCGGCGGCCGGTTCGAACTCGGCCTCGGCCGCGGCATCGACCGACTCTGGGATGCCATGGGATTACCACGGATCACGTCGGCCCAGCTGGAAGACATCGCCGACCTGCTCCGCCGTCTGTGGCACGGCGAGATGGTGCTCGGCCACGACGGCCCCGTCGGCGAGTTCCCCTATCTCCACCTCGACGCCACGTTCGACCTCGACATCCCGCTGTTGCTCTCGGCGTTCGGCCCGAACTCGCTCGCTCTGGGCGGGCGTGTGTTCGACGGCGTGATCCTCCACACGTTCTTCTCCGACGAGACGCTGCAGCGGTGCGTGCGCACCGTCAAGGAGGCCGCCGAGCGCGCCGGTCGCGACCCCGACTCGGTCACGGTGTGGAGCTGCTACCTGACGGTGGGCGACTGGCTCGACGAACCCACCCGGCTCAAGAAGACGGTCGGGCGCCTCGCCACCTACCTGCAGGGCTACGGCGACCTCATGGTGCGCACCAACAACTGGGACCCCGCCGTGCTCGAGCGGTTCCGTGCCGACGAGCTGGTGTCGGGTTTCCGGGGTGCGCTCGACGCGAAGGCCACCACCGCCGAGTTGGAACACGTCGCCACGTTGATCCCCGACGAGTGGTTGGCGGCCGCTGCGGTCGGTTCCGCCGAGCACTGCGCCGCCAAGGTGCACGAGCAGCGCACGCTGGGCGCCGACGCCGTGATCCTCCACGGCGCCGCCCCCGCGGAGCTCGCCCCGATCGTGCAGGCGTACGCCGACGCTGCCGCAGAGACTTGACGAAGAGTTGACCGTGGCCTGACAGTGCCACCCGTACGGTTCAAGTCCCGGCACCCACGTGCCGATGCACAACCCGGTGATGTACCTACGCAGGCGGCGGAGCGACCAGGTCGAATCTGGATCGATGGCGGATCGTGACACCGGCGCGTCACTGATCGAGATCCTGATCGCCGTGGTTCTCCTCGGTACCGTGGTGGTCGCGGTACTGGGCGCACTCCAGGTCTCGGTGATCGGCACCCGCATCGAGCGCGACCACGCCAAGGCATACCAGTGGCTCCAGTCCGCGAACGGCGTCCTGCAAGCCGCCGAGCGGGTCGGATGCGACTACGACCCCAGCGATCCGGCCGATCCGCTCGATGACCCAGCCGATCTGCCGTACGCAGATGGCGAGGAGAAGATGCGGCTGCGCTACCAGACACTCGTTCGATCGCGCGTCGTCAATCCGCCCGACTGGGACGATCGACAACTCACCGTGCTGTACCCGGTGAAGATCTGGGACGGTTCCCGCTACTGGGAGCCGGCATCGGCGCCGAAGTCCTGCTACGACGTGGACGGCTACTTCTTACAGCTCATCACGCTGGAAGTGACGAACCCGAACGGCGACATCATCGAGACGATCGAGGTGGTCAAGCGTGACTGAGCGCTCCCTTACACGCCCGGGGCGGCACCGCGACGCCGGGTTCACCCTCACCGAGGTGCTCATCGTGGTGGTCCTGATGGGCCTGATCGCGACGGCGATCGCGACCGTCTTCACCACGATCGTGCGCACCACGCCTCCCACCGAGGCGCGCGCCGACGATGCCCGCTCGCTGCTCGGGATCTCCATCTGGCTGCCCACCGACGTGAGCTCGACGCCGCGTTCGCCGATGGCGGCCGACGAGTCGGGCGACACGGCCGGCCGCTGGAGCGTCAGTAACGGTCCCACGGGTTGCGGTCCCGGTGACACCGGCCAGAACCTCTTGCGCCTGTCATGGACGGAGAACCTGGGCGGGTCGACCACGACGTATGTGGCCGCGTACCGGATCGTCGACGGCCCCGAGAGCGCCCGCATCGAGCGGACGACCTGCGTGAACGGTGGGGCGCGGACGACCATCAACGTGACCGCCGGACTCCCGCTCTCGATGAGCTCGCCGGTGTCGGTGGATTGGAAACGCGAGGTCGAGGACGGCACGACCTACATCGTCGGGGTCGAGTTCGAGATCGAGACGTTCGAGGGCGACACCCTCCGCGTCGACGCCTCCTCGCGCAACCCGGCCCAGACCCTCTCGGGCATCCCCGACGCCGTCACGACCACGACGGAGTCGACCACGACCACGACCACGACCGCATCGCCTAGCGACCCGACCGACCCGACCGACCCCTACCCCGACCCCGACC
>REDU01000151.1 GCA_007693335.1 Ilumatobacter sp.
CACCGGCAACACCGCCACCGCCGCACCTGCCCGTCGCGTGCCACGTCGGGCGAAGCCCACCGGAAACGGGACCTGAACGTGGCTCGTCCTCGGCGCACCACCGACAGCGAGCAACCGCAGGCGGATCTGTTCTCACTCGATCCCGCCGCGTACTTGCCCATGGAGTTGGGGAGCCGTGCTTGGCCTGATCCAGCGCGGTTCCCCGTCAATCACGCGGGCGGCCGCGTGCGCCAGCAGGTCTGGGCTGATCTGACCCGCTCGATCAGCCCGACCGTCATCGCCGGCTTCTCCTCCATTGGCCAACTGATCGAGCTCATCGCTGCATGGGCGAACGACCAGCGAGAGGGTTCGTTGCGGGTGCTGCTCGGGTCGGAGCCGTTCGCGACAGAGCGATCGAGCTTCGCGTCAGCGGAGAGTGCTTTCACGGAGGAGGTCCGCAAGTACTGGCTCGAAGAACACGGCATCTCGCTGCGTTCGTCGGCCAAGGTCGTCCAGGCGATCAACCTGCTCGACGCCGGCCGGCTACGGGTCAGCTTCGTCCACGGTCGGACGCGCTTGCACGCAAAGGTCTACGTCGGTGACAACGCCGCCACGGTCGGGTCGAGCAACTTCACGAGTGCCGGTCTGGGCGACCAGATCGAAGCGAATGCCCGATTCGAACGAGGATCGGACTCGCGTCGCTACGACGAGCTGGCCCAGGTCGCAGAGAACCTGTGGAGCGTGGGCACGCCGTGGGACGACCAGTTCCGCGCGTTGCTGATGGCCCTGCTGCGATTCGTGTCCTGGCAGGAGGCGCTGGCGCGAGCATGCGGTGATCTCTTGGAGGGCGACTGGGCCGCCAGGTACCTGGCGGGCGATGCGTCCGGAAAGCGGTTGTGGCCCTCCCAGGTCGTCGGCATCGCACAGGCGCTGTGGATCGCCGAGAACGTGGGCAGCGTCCTCGTCGCCGACGCCACCGGCTCCGGCAAGACCCGCATGGGCGCTCATCTCGTACGCGCCGTGCGAGATCGGCTGTGGAGCACCGGGCGCGTCCGGCGCGATCTGACCGTGCTCGTCTGCCCTCCAGCGGTGGAGGACACCTGGTATCGAGAGGCGGTGTCGTGCGGTCTCACGATCAACACGGTGTCGCACGGCTTGCTCAGCCGAGGCGCGGTTGGCGGCCCTCGAGCCGAGGAAGAGGCGGTCCGCCAGGCGCAGATCCTGGCAGTCGACGAGTCGCACAACTTCCTCAGTCGTGGCACGAATCGCACACGGCAGGTCCGCGACAGCCTCGCCGACCACGTGCTGCTCTTCACCGCCACACCGATCAACCGAGGCGCAGCGGACCTGCTCCAGCTCGTCGGCCTGCTCGGCGCCGACAACTTCGACGACGAGACGTTGGCGGTCCTCGAGCGGCTGAACCGTCGCCGCGGGACCGATGCTGCGTTGTCGGCTGCGGAGCAGGACAAGCTGCGACGCGAGATTCAACGATTCACCGTGCGACGAACGAAGACCGCGCTCAACGAACTCGTCGATCGCGAGCCCGACGCCTACCGTCACCCTGACACCAACCGCATCTGCCGGTATCCACGCCACGACGCGAACGCTTACGACACCGGTGAGACCGCCAACGACGAGCGAGTCGCACATCGCATCCGCGAACTCGCTCGCTCACTCACCGGCGTTGCGCAACTCGAAGCCACGCTGGCGGTTCCCAGAGCGCTTCGCAACGAGTACACCGACGAGCGATGGCTGCAGTTCAGGCTCGCGTCATCCAAAGGTCTCGCAGCGCACCACGTGCTGGGCGCGATGCGATCGTCGCGAGCCGCACTGGTCGAGCACCTCGCCGGAACCGTCGAGGCAGCGAACAGATTCAACCTGTCCCAGTCGTTCAAGGCGCAGCCCACAGGCAACGTCATCGACCGGTTGAGCCGTCGCTCTGAAGACGGACCGCCCGAGATCGCTCTCGACTGTGATGTCCCCACGTGGCTCACCGACGCCGAGGCGTGGCGGGACCATTGCCTCACCGAGCGCGACTCCTACACCGCCATGCTCGACGCAGCCGCACAGCTCTCCCCAGCGCGAGAGCAGCGCAAGGCGGACCTCCTGTCCGATCTGAGCAAGGAGCATCCGCGCGTGCTCGCGTTCGATCATCACCTGATCACGCTCACCGCCATCGAACCGATGCTCCACCGTGCCGGCCGGCGCGTGATCGTCGCGACAGGAGCGAACAAGACGAACCGCGAGATCGTCGAGCAGCTGTTCGCCCGCGACTCGCACGAGTCGGCCATCGCACTGTGCTCCGATGCGATGAACGAAGGACTCAACCTGCAGGGTGCCTCGGCCATCGTGCACCTCGACCTCCCAACGACCCTGCGCGTTGCCGAACAACGCGTTGGTCGCGTCGACCGCATGGACAGCCCGTACGACGCGATCGAGGCCTGGTGGCCGAGAGACGGGGAGGCGTTCGCCACGCGGGCCAACGAGCTCCTCGCCGAGCGAGCCGCCGAGAGCAACGCACTCCTTGGTTCCAACCTGCCGATGCCGAACCTCGCAGACACACCAGACGCGATCGTCGATCTCGACGAACGGATCGCCGAGCTCGAGTCAGCCGAGGCCGAGACCTGGGACGGCATTCGCGACGCGCTCGACCCGGTGCGCCGGCTGACGAGCGGGCCACATGCGCTCATCACCCAGCGCGTCTACGAGGAGTACCGGCACACGGCCCATCGCGTCGTCGCCCGGGTCAGCCCCGTTCGCTCGACGATGCCGTGGGCGTTCTTCGCGATCGCCGGCACCGCCCACGGCGCGCCCCGATGGCTACTGCTCGAGGGAGCGTCGGGCCACGCAACGTTCGAGATCGACAGCATCAGCGACCGACTACGCACGTTGCTCGCCGACGATCCGCCCAGCCGCGCCTTCGACGAGCTGGCCGACAATTGGCTCAACACGTTCCTGACACAGGCCGACCGAGTCGAGCCGCAGCTCCTGCCTCGCCGCATGCAACGGGCGCTCGACCAGATGCGCCTGATGACATTGCGCTGGGCGACCGATGCCGATCGCCTCGGCAGCTCCACCGATGCGGAACGTTGGCGGGCACTCGCACGCTTCGCCTCAGCCGACGATGAGCGCGCTGGACCCGACCCCTACCTCGTCGCGCAACGTTGGCTCGAACTGGTCGCACCAACGCTCGAAGCCGAACGAGCGGTCAAGCGGCGCGCCCCTTACCTGGTGCTCGAGGACATCAATGCCAGACTTGCCGCAACGCCCCTCGAGGTGAGCGACGTCGAACGCGAGATGTCCGACCTGCCGGTCGCCGCACCCCTCGAACGGAGAGTCAGCGCATGCATCCTCGGCGTGCCGGATGTGTCGGCCAATCAGTGAGGGTGCGCACGAGAGGGCCAGAGCGCTCGTGTCGACATTGATCAGTCGTGCCCGTCGTCGTAGATCGAGCATCCAGATATCACTCACTTTTGCAAGGCTTGTTTCATCTGTGAGCGATGTCCAGTACAGTCCGAACTGTGGACTACGTGCATCCCGTCCAGGCGGTCATCCCCGGCGCCCAGGGTCGAGTACTCGCGGTGCTGACACAGACCACTGCACCCCTCAACCTCACCACGCTCGCCCGACTCGCTGGCGTCAGCGTGGCGCAGGCATCACGGGTCATGCCCGGCCTGGTCGACCTCGGTCTCGTCGAACGGCGCGAGGTTCCTCCATCGTCACAGTTTCGGCTGATCCGTGAGAACGTCGCTGCACAGGCGATCATCGATCTGGCCCGATCACGCGACACTGCGCTGGACCGCATCGGCGCTGCCGCAGCCGCTCTCCCGTTCCAGCCGGTCAGCGTGATCGTGTTCGGATCGTTCGCACGAGGCGAGGCCGACGAGCACAGTGATCTCGACGCCATCATCGTGCGGCCCGACGATGTCGACGAGGACGACGACGCCTGGGCAACCGCGATCGAGCGCTGGCGGAGCGATGCACGGGCGATCACCGGCAACCGCATCGAGATTCTCGAAGTCGCCCGCCACGAAGTACGGACCAAGCTCGCTGGCAGCGCGCCGTTGTGGCGCGACGTCGTACGAGACGGCGTCGTGGTGCACGGCCGCATGATCGACGAACTGATGGAGCGCGTGCATGCCTAAGCCGATCCGCACCAAGCCGGTATCGGGCGCACAAGTTCGTGCCTGTGCGGGCAGGGCCGAGGAGTACGCCGACGCCGCAGCGAGCGAAATCGGGGCCGGCCGCTACATCGCTGCGACCAGCCTGGCGATCCACGCCGGCATCAATGCCGCCGACGCTGTCTGTGGCGCTCGCCTCGGTGAACGAGCGGCGGGCGAGGACCACGATCACGTCCTCACACTGCTGCGCCAAGCCGGGCCCGACGGTACGAAGGTCGAGAAGGACCTCCGACGGCTACTCCCGCTCAAGACAAGAGCCGAGTACGAGCCCGATGACATCGCCCCAGGAGTGGCGACCAAGGCCCTTGAACGTGCTCAACGATGCGTCGCCGTGGCTCGCACAGTCGCGGCCGGTTCCGCGTAGTCCTGGCGATATGAGACGGCAGTCCCGAACCTCGACCATCGTGCTCGCTGACGATCTTCTCGCGGCGAGCGAGGTGTAGGGGTGGGCGACGTCATCGATGCGCTGATCGACGACGTCACGGTCGACGCGTACGACGAGTACGAGCAGCTCTGGTCGTTCCGTCAAGCATTCGACGACATGGCTCGGTTCCCGTTTCGAGCGACGGTCGTCGGTGCAGAGGTCACGGTCACCGGTGTCGACTTCGACGGCGATGAACGGCGAGGGCTCGTCGCTCGGTGTCAGCGAGCGGGCGAGAGCTACATGGTCTCGATCCTCGACATCACGCCCGCCGGTCCGCTGGCACTCGAGACGAATCAGTTGATCGACGCCTATCGCCGCTGGGCCGGAGCGAGTGCCCTGCACACCGCCGAGGCGCAGCCGACGACACGCTGGGTGTATCCACGGATCGGTTCAGACGACATCGACGTCGGCGAGCCCTTGATGTTGACACCGCACGGCGAATGGGATCCGACCAGCGAGTACTGGGGCGAACCCGGGGAGCCGCTCCACCCGCTGTGCCGAACCACGATCGCCGCCGGGCCGCGACCGTGCTTCGAGATGGAACAGGTCATCCCCGGCGCAGACGAAGACGACTGGGACAGCGACCCGATCATCGACGCAGCTGACCTCCACCACGCCGGTCAACACCGCGCCGCCATCCGACTCCTCGAAGCCGAACTCGCAGCCGACGTGCGATGCATCGACGCATGGGGCCACCTCGGGCTCATCGCCTTCAACACCCGCGGCCCAGGTCCGGCCTCCGACTTCTACCGGAGCGGTATCGCCGTCGCTGAGGCGTCACTACCGGCCGAGTTCGGTGGTGTGCTGCCGTGGGGCATGATCGACAACCGGCCGTTTCTGCGTTGCCTGCACGGTCTCGGTCTGTGTGCGTGGCGTCAGCGACGTTGGGACGACGCGGAGGAGATCTTCTCGGCTCGGGTGTGGCTCGATCCGGCCGGAGCGTTCAGTGATCTCGCCTGTCTCGACATGGTGCGAGCCCGGACTCGCTGGACCAGGGCGTAGCCCTCCGGACGATCCGCGAGCCGCACGTTGTCGGTCGACACACCGAATCACGTTGAGCGGTCAACCCCAGAAGATGCCGGTGGGGTCGCTCTTGACCACCTCGATGAGTTCATCGAGATGGGGCGTCGGTGGAACGAGGTCGTACTCGTGGAACTCGAGGTTCCGGTCGCGCCAGTACAGCGACCACTCCTTGCGGACCTTCGTGTAGCGGAACCGGCAGATCGGAAAGC
>REDU01000107.1 GCA_007693335.1 Ilumatobacter sp.
TGTCAGTCCTCGGCCACGAAGTCGATGAGCTGCTCGACGGCACCGACGAGTTCGGGGCGGAGGTCGGCGTACGTGCGCACCTGGTTGCGCAGGCGCGGCCAGAAGCCCTCGAACGGCACACCGAGCGCCGCGCACAGGCCCTCCTTCCACACCACGCCACGGGGCACGTCGGGCCACTCGTCGAGGCCGAGCACCTTCGGGCGCACACCGGCCCACACGTCCACGAACGGATGGCCGGTCACGAGCACCTGCGGATGGTTCACCGTGGCGGCGATGCGCGTCTCCTTCGAGCCCGGCACCAGGTGGTCGAGCAGCACACCCAGCCGACGTGTGGGTCCCGGGCCGAACTCGGCCACCATCGCGGCGAGGTCGTCGGCGCCGTGGAGCGGCTCGACCACGATGCCGAGTTCCCGGAGATCGTCACCCCACACGTGTTCGAGCAGCTCGGCGTCGTGCTTGCCCTCCACCCAGATCCGGCTCGCCTTCGCGACCCGGGCACGCCCGTCGCCCGACGCGACCGAACCCGATGCCGTCACCCGGGTGGTGGCCGTGGGCGATGCCGCCGGACGCACCAGCGTGACCGGCCGGCCGGCGATGAGGAACCCACCCGGCTTCCACGTGAAGTGCCGGAGGTGTTGCTTCGCGTCGCGCAACGTCACGGCCTCGGCATTCCAGCGCACGATGTCGCCGCAGAAGCCGCTGGAACGGTCCTCCACCACCAGACCCATCTCGACCGTCGCCTCCGGGTACCGGGTCGGCTTCTTCGAGTCGGCGAACTCGTCGAGGATGTCGCGTTCGTAGGCCATCGCGTGATCGAGTGTGGCACGGGAACCGCGGTGACCCGCGGCACGTCTGATCTGCCATGGGGAGCACACCGAGCACCACGTCACATCCGTTCCGGCTCGCCGGTGCCGCACTGGTGGCCGTCGCGCTGCTGGGGGCGTGCAGCGCGTCCGACGATGCGTCGACATCGCTCGACGTCGCGGATCCGACGGAGGCACCGGCCGCGGGGACGGGGGCGTTCGACGCCGACATGGACGACATGGCCGCCGAGGCACCCGCCTCGGGAAGCTCGGTCTCGCCGGCTGATGGCGTCGGAGGATTCGATCTGGGTGAGATCGGCCGCGAGGTGGCGGTCGAGATGCGCATCGCGATGCGCAGCGACGATCTGCGGGCCACGGTCGACGGCATCCTGGCGGCGGCCTCGGCGGGGGGTGGCGGTGTGGCGGCCACCGACATCGACTACGGCACCGAGACCCGTGACGGTCGCGCCACGGTGATCGTGAAGGTGCCGCCCCGCTCGCTGAATGCACTGCTGAGCGGCCTCGACGAGCTCGGGGAGATCGTCAGCATCGGCCAGGACGCCCAGGACGTGACCGATCAGCTCACCGATCTCGACGTGCGCATCCGCAACGCGGAGCAGAGCGTCGACCGGGTGCGGGGCCTGCTGACGGAGGCGACCGATCTGCGCGAGGTGATCGATCTCGAATCGGAGCTCACGCGCCGCCAGACCGATCTCGAACGGCTCCAGGCCAGCCAGCGCAACCTGCAGGACCGGGTGGCGCTCGCGACCGTGACGATCCAGGTGTTCCCGACGTCGACACCGGTGATCGAGGAGAGCGAGACCGACCCGGGGATCCGCGACGGGTTCCGCACGGGCTGGGAGGCGTTCGTCGGGGTGCTGTTCGGACTCGTCTACGGCCTGGCCGTGATCGCACCGCTGCTGGCCGTGGCGCTGGTCGTGCTGGTGATCGGCTGGCGGGTGGCCCGGGCCCGCTCACGTCGACTGGCCGCGGCGGCCCGACCGGCACCGCCCGCCCCTTCGGACACGACGGCAACGCCACCCGACCGCGACGACGCCGACAGCGACCTCATCGATGCCGGGAGCACCACCCGTCCGATGTGAGCACCCAGTCGACGGACGTACCGTCGGGGAACGCGAACGGCGCCCGGATGCCCGTGTGGGCCCGGGCCTCGGGGAGGCGCAGCGGACCGAGCGGGGTCCCGACCGGCGCCCACCGCCGCCACCGCCGGGCAGGGACCTCGACCAACTCGTGGGGGCGGCGTCCGGCCAACTCGACCACCCCGTGGATGACGCCGTCCTGTTGGAAGCCGCGCTCCCCGGTGCCGCGCTCGTCGACGAGTGCGACGGGCGGGGCGTTGGCGTACCACTCGAGGTCGAAGCCGATCGGGGTCGGGATGCCGTAGACGCGGCCGAGCGCCTCGTCGGTGTCGTCGAGCGCGGCGGAGTAGGTCTCGTTGCCGATCGACCACTGCTCGAGCGGGGCATCACAGCGGTGCTCCGCCCACAGCTGCTCGGCCTTCACGATGAACGGATCGGCGCGCACCCCGATGTCGAACTCGGCCACGTGGAACAGCGGACCACCGGCGTTCGCGTACGCCGCCCAGTACCACGACCGACCGCGGGCGACGGGCGTGGACGGCCACAACCGATGGGCCGAGAACAACCCCGTGCGTGCGTCGGGCGTCCAGGCCGCGAACACCCACTCCTCGACACCGCTGTCGGGATGCGGCCGCTCGTCGCGCGGCACGATGCGGTCCGCTGCTGCGCCGTTCGGAAGACCGGTCATCATCGGGCAGACTAGGGACCCGATGAGCGAGCGACCTCCCACGACCGCGTCCACCGAGGACACCGACGACACCGACGACACCGCGCCCACCGTGCGCTACCTCAGTCTCGGGTGGATCGCCGCCCTCACCGACGCGGTGGCCACCAGCGAGCGGATGGCCGAGGTGGCCGCCGACCACCGCATCGGCGTGACCCAGGTCGTCACCGATGGTCCCGAGGACACCGTGGTGTACCACCTCCAGGTGGGCGACGGCGCGGCATCGTTCGGGGCCGGCCCGGCCGATCCCGAAGACGTGCGGATGGTGCAGGACTGGGACACCGCGGTGGCCGTGGCCACCGGGCAGATGAACGCCCAGGAGGCGTTCATCGGCGGCCGCGTCAAGCTCGCCGGCGATCAGCAGCTCCTGCTCGCCTCGCAGCCGGTGTTCGGCGCCCTCGACGCCGTGTTCGGCTCGGTCCGCGAGCGCACCGAGTACGTCTGAGCCCACAGTACGGAGCAACGTCGCGGATGCCCGAGATCCCCGAGATCCAGGCTCATGCCGAACGACTGACCGATTCGTTCGCCGGTCGGGTGCTGACCGGGTTCCGGCCGATCACCTTCACGGCGCTCAAGACGGCCACACCGGAGCCCGACGAGGCGTACGGTCGGCCGCTGCGCCGCGTCGGCCGGCGCGGCAAGTACCTGCTGCTCGAGTTCGAGCCGGTCACGTTCGTGGTGCACCTGATGCAGGGCGGCCGACTCCTGCCCGACACCAAGCTCTCGGCCAAGCCCCGGGGTGGCCAGGCGCGCTTCCTCTTCGAGGGCGATCCACCGGCGTTGCTGCTCACCGAGGCCGGCACGGAACGACGCGCCGGCGTGTGGTGCGTGCCCACCGCGGGTGCGTTCACTGCGCCACCACTCGATGGGTTGGGTCCTGAAGCGGCCGAGATCGCGCCCGACGAGCTGCTCGTGCTGCTGGGCCGGAAGAACCAGCGCATCCACGGGTTCCTGCGCGATCAACGGTCGATCGCCGGCATCGGCCGTCGACTCGCCAACGAGATCTGTCACCGCGCCGGGATGTCGCCGTTCGCGATGACCGCCAAGCTCGACCTCGACCAGGCAGCTGGGCTGGTCGACGCCATCCGCTCCACGGTCGACGAGGGGCTCGCCCACGAACGCGCTCGCACCGACATGAGCTCGTCGAAGGACCGACCGTCCGCAGTGCACGGTCGCACCGGTGAGCCGTGCCCGGTGTGCGGTGACGAGATCCGTGCCGTCGAGTACTCCGGCTACACCGTGAACTACTGCGCCACGTGTCAGACCGGCGGCAAGGTGCTGGCCGACAACACCACCAGCCGGTTCCTCAGGTAGCACCGGCCAAAGTCGCGGCGGTCGGGTCTACGCTTCCGGCCATGCCGATCCACCTCCGCGCCGAACGCGGTGACTACGCACCCAACGTGCTCTGCCCCGGCGATCCGCGGCGGGCCACGTACATCGCCGAGACGTTCTTCGACGAAGGGTGGCGCTGCGTCAACACCGAGCGCGGTCTGCTCGGCTACACGGGCACCTTCGAGGGGTCGCCCATCAGCGTGCAGACCACGGGGATGGGGTGCCCGTCGTCGGGCATCGTGTTCGAGGAGCTCGTCATGTTGGGCGCCCGCCGGCTCGTGCGCGTGGGAACGTGCGGCGGTCTCGGCGACGGCATGGCGATGGGCGACACCGTGATCGCCATCAG
This sequence comes from Ilumatobacter sp., assembly GCA_007693335.1. Taxonomy (GTDB): domain Bacteria; phylum Actinomycetota; class Acidimicrobiia; order Acidimicrobiales; family Ilumatobacteraceae; genus SKSP01. Next base: position 4,306 of record REDU01000107.1, read on the forward strand.
CGCCACCGCCGAGGACACCACCCCGCTGCGGTACGCCCAGATGGACGGCTACGCGCCCACCGCCACGTTCACCCTGGCCGAGACGGCGGCCCGGCTCAGCCGCGAGCACGGAACCACCGTGCACGTCGGCCCCGTGGTGACGAGCGGCGTGTTCTACGACCCCGATCCGACCACCTTCGCCCGGTGGAAGCGTCTCGGCCACGTGGGTGTCGAGATGGAGGCGGCGATGATGTACACCGTGGCCGCCGTCAAGCGGCTCGAGGCCCTGGCGATCATGACGGTGAGCGACCTGCTCGGCGAGAGCGGGGACACCGAACGGATCAGCGACGACGACCTCGCGCGGGGGGTCGACGACATGATGCGGCTGGCCTGTCGCGTGGCCGTGTCCTGAGCGCCGGGAACCCATGCTCCTCCCACGACGTCTCACCTCCATGCACCGTTCCCCTTCACGCCAAGGTCGGCTCCATCCGGCACTCGTGCCCGGTCTCGTGGTCATGGCGCTCGCGGTCGCCGCCTGTGGCGGTGACGACTCCGACGCCACGCCCGTGACCGACCCCGAGCCGCCACCCACCGCTCCGCCCGTCACTGCTGCCCCGAGCCCCGGTCTCGACGGCCGGGAGTTCCTGTCGGAATCGGTCGACGGGTACGAACTGGTGGACGACACCATCATCCGCCTGTCGTTCGACGATGGCGGTCTCAGCGCCAACGCCGGCTGCAACACCCTGTTCGGTGGTTACACGGTGGTCGATGGACAGTTGCGGGCTCCGATGCTCGGCTCCACGGAGATGGCCTGCGAGATGGAGCTGATGGCGCAGGACCGATGGCTCACCGACATCCTCGCGCTCGAACCACGTGTCGAGCTCGACGGCGACACGCTGACCCTCCGCGGTGCCGGAGGTGCCACGCTCGTGTTCGTGGACCGCACCGTGGCCGACCCCGACCGCCCGATCGTGGGCACCCGATGGGTGCTCGACGGTCTCCGCACCCAGGACGCCGTGTCGTCGGTACCCGAGGGGGTGATCGCGTCACTCACCATCGACGACGAGGGCGCAGCCGTGGTCGAGGCCGGGTGCAACCGCGGCTCGGCGGGTGTCGAGATCGGCGATGACACGCTCGTGTTCGGTCCCCTCGCCCTGACCCGCATGATGTGCGAGCCGGGGGCGATGGACGTCGAGGCCGCCATGACGGCCGTGCTCGACGGCGAGGTCACCTATTCCATCGAGGCCAACCGCCTGACGATCGACTCTCTCGACACCGGCGCCGACGGGATGGGCGGCACCGGCCTGATGTTCGTGGCCGACGAGACCTGACCCTCACGGCCACCGACGGTCAGATCAGGCCCAGTTCGCTGACGGCGGCGCGCTCGTCGACCAGCTCGGCAGCGGTGGCGTCGATCTTGCCGCGGCTGTAGTCGTCGATGTCGAGACCCTGCACGATCGA
>REDU01000018.1 GCA_007693335.1 Ilumatobacter sp.
CCCCATCGGAGAACGACTCCACCTCCGATGGATCACCTTCACACCACCACCGGGGCACCCCTCGACCGACGGTCGACGTGGGCGCTCGAGCTGATCCGGGCCCGTCTCAACCCCGGTCGTCGAGCTGGGCGGTCCGGTAGGCGGCCCACACCTCGGGGCGGAGTCGGCCGCGATCGGGTACATCGATGCCGGCGGTCCGGGCCCAGGCGCGAACCTCGGCAGTGGTGGTCTCGGGCGCTGGCACGGCACCGGCTGCAGGCAGGGTGTGCCGGAGGCGTTCGCCGTGGTGATCGTCGAGGTGGTGGGCGAGCGCTGCGCCCAGGAAGCGGTAGCTCCATTCCTGCGCGAGCTTCCGGGTGTCGGCGAACACGACGGGCACCGATGGGAAGCGGGCCGCGCATTCGGCGAGGCCCTCGGCCACCACGGCCGGCCGGACACGATCGAGTTTGAAGACCGCCGAGTACCGGTCCTCCACGACCACGGCCGCGTGGGGCAGCGCGGCGAGATCGGCCAGGAGGTAGGTCAGCTTGCCGGTGGTGAGCGTCGACACGAGATCGGCCAGGCTCTTGCGCTCCACCGATGCCACCACGCGTCCGTCCAGCTCGACTGCGTAGTCACCCGCCGGGAGCGCTCGCCGCGAGGTGGTGGCCTGCTGGGTCGAGAAGGTCCATGCGTACCGCTCGTGCGAGTCCACGAAGATCTCCAGCGTGCGGCCCGACGCCCGTGCGGTGGGCACCGCCACGTTGGGCCTGGCCTGCTTGGTGGTGCGGGCTGTCTGCCAGAAGATCACGTCGCGTCCGCGGGCCCGGGTGAACACGAACTGCGATCGGTTCTCCCGCCCACGATCGAGCACCAGATCGACGGCGGCGCCACGGCGCCGGCAGGAGCGGATCGGCACCCGCTCGACGATGTCGGGGTCGTCGGGCCACTCGGGCGCGCGGTGGCAGTAGACCTTCGAGGTGCGCGGCCACACGTCGCGCACCTTCAGCACCACGGCGCCGTCGTCGAGTGGCAGCCGCACGAGGTACGGCAGCGACGATCCGGGATCGGGGTTGCGGGCGATGACGAACTCCGACATCGCCGCGAACCGTAGACGCCGGATGCCCCGGAAGTCCGGGCTGCAGCTCCAGACGTACCGGCAGCGTCCGTGAACAGTGCGTGACGGGCAGGTTCGCTGACTGCGTCGGCGGGTCAGCTTTGACAGAATGTAAAGCGTGACCGAGATCGTCGACCACACCAGCGCGTCCGCCACCGACCCGGGTGACGCGGTCGAGCCGACCACCTTCATGCTCAACGGCACGGAGGTCACCGTTCGGCGTCGCCACCCGCACCTGCTGTCGGCGCTGCGCGAGGAGCTCGACGTGACCTCGCCGAAGGACGGCTGCTCACCCTCGGGTCAGTGTGGGTGCTGCACGGTGCTGATCGACGGCAAGGCCGTGGTGTCGTGCCAGCAGCCGATGGCGAAGATCGCCGGCTCCACGGTCGTGACCCTCGAGGGCGTCGACGAATCCGAGCGCACCGCGTTCGCCGAGGCGTTCGCCGCGTGCGGGGGGCTCCAGTGCGGGTTCTGCATCCCCGGCATCGTGATGCGGGCCAAGGCCCAGATCGACAAGAAGGGCGCCGATCTCACCCGCGCCAAGATGGCGCCGCACCTCGGCGCGCATCTCTGCCGCTGCACCGGCTACGTCAAGGTGCTCGACGCCATCGAAGCGGTGGCGCAGGGTCGTTCCTTCACCCCCGAGCTGTCGGCCGAGATCGGTGGGCGGGGTTCGAAGTACCAGGCCGCCGAACTCACCCTGGGCGATCGCGACTACATCGACGATCTCCGCCTGCCCGGCATGTTGCACGCCGCGCTGCACCTCACCGCTCACACGCGCGCCGACATCACCAGCATCGACACGTCCGCTGCGACGGCAGCGCCCGGCGTGGTCGAGGTGTTCACCGCCGCCGATCTGCCCGGTGAGCTCCGCGTCGGGCTGATCCACAAGGACTGGCCGGTGATGATCCCGGTGGGCGGCACCACCTCGTACGCGGGTGACGTACTGGCGATCGTGGTGGCCGAGACGCGCGAGCAGGCTCGTGCCGCCGCCGAGCTGGTCGAGGTGACCTACGACGTCCGACAGCCGGTGACCGACCCGGTGGCCGCCCTCGAACCCGACTCGCCGATCTCGGTGTGGGGCACCGACTCGAACGTGCTCTCCACCAGCGCCTACACCCGGGGCGACCCGTTCGACGATGCCTTCGCCGACAGCGCCCACACCGTGCACGAGGTGTTCACCACCCAGCGCATCGAGCACGCATTCCTCGAGCCCGAGTCGACGCTCGCGGTGCCGAGCGGCCACGGGAGCGATCGCTCGCTGTACGTCTACTCGGGTGGTCAGGGCGTGTGGGACGACCGCAACGACATCGCGGCGGTGTTGGCGCTCGACCCATCACGGGTCACCGTCGAGTTGGTGTCGAACGGTGGCGCGTTCGGTGGCAAGGAGGACATGAGCAACCAGGCCCACGCGGCGCTGGCTGCGTGGTTGCTCGACCGACCGGTGAAGTGCACCCTGTCGCGCGAGGAGAGCTTCGTGATGCACGCGAAGCGTCACCCGATCCGCCTCGAGTACTGGGCGGGCTGCGACGCCGACGGACACCTCACGGCGCTGAAGGTGCGCGGCATCGGCGATTCGGGTGCCTACGCCAGCGTGGGCATGAAGGTGCTCGAGCGGGCGGCCGGTCACGCGTGCGGGCCGTACCGGTGGGGCGCGCTCGACGTCGAGACCATCGCCGTGCGCACGAACAACCCGATCTGCGGCGCGTTCCGTGGGTTCGGCGCCAACCAGGCGCAGTTCGCCACCGAGGGCGTGCTCGACCGGCTGGCCGAACGGGTCGGCATCAGCAGCTGGGAGATGCGCAAGCGCAACGTGGTGCGACCCGGCGACGAGTGGGGCCCCGGCCAGATCATGGACGACGGTGCCGGTGGCGCGGAGGCGTGTCTCGACGCGATCAAGCCCGCCTACGACGCCGCGCTGGAATCGGGCGTGGCCGTCGGGCTCGGCCTCGGGCTGAAGAACTCGGGGCTCGGCAACGGCTTCCGGGAGGTGTCGAAGGCCGTCGTGCGCCTGCGCGACGACGGCACCATCGAGGTGCGGCACGGCTGGACCGAGATGGGTCAGGGCGTGCACACCGTGGCGCTCCAGGTGGCGGCCCAGGAGCTGGGTGTCGACCCTGCCCGCATCGAGGTGATCGTCGACACCACGCGTGAGCTCGGGTTCGGCCAGACCACCGGGTCGCGCGGCACGCTGATGGTGGCGGGCTCGGTCGAGCAGGCCTGTGCCGCAGCGCTGGAGGGGGGCTGCGAGCCGGGCGTCGACTACGAGGGCGAGTACGTGGTCGACTGGACGCAGAAGCTCGGTGATCCGTCGGTGCTCAACCCGACCATCCACGCCGTGTTCTCGTACGCGGCCCAGATGGTGCTCGTCGATCGCGATTCCGGCGGTGTCAGCAAGGTGGTGGCCGTGCACGATGTGGGCCGCGCCGTCAATCCCACCCTGGTCGAGGGCCAGGTCGAGGGAAGCGTGCACATGGGCCTCGGCTACGCCCTCACCGAGGACTTCCCTGCCGATCCCGACACCGGGTTCCCCACGAACATGACGCTGCGCTCGCTCGGCATCCTGCGCGCCAAGGACGTGCCCGAGATCGAGGTGCACCTGGTGGAGGTGCCCCAGCCCCGCTCGCCGTTCGGCATCAAGGGGGTGGGTGAGATCGGTCTGGTCCCCACGGCACCGGCGGTGGCCGCGGCACTCCACGATCTCGACGGCGAGTGGCGCTCGAGCCTGCCGATGCGTCGCGACGGCTGACCCGCCCGGAGGCACCGTCGCGTCGTGATGCTCGGGTACGGCAGACTGGCGCGTATGAGCACCGATGTCGACCTCAGCGGCCCGTACGTCCCCAGCACCATGGACTGGGTGCGCGATCAGGTGGAGACGTACGAGCGCACGGGAGGACGTGAAGCCAACACGCTGCGCGACTCCGGCATCCCCGTCATCATCGTGACGATGCGCGGGAGGTCGTCGGGTGCGGTGCGCAAGATCGCCCTGATGCGGGTGGAGCACGAGGGCGAGTACGCCCTCGTGGCGTCGATGGGCGGCGCTCCCACGAACCCCGGCTGGTACCACAACCTGGTGGCCGACCCGGTGAACGTGATGATCCAGGACGGCCCCGAGCCGTTCGCCGTCTCGGTGCGCGAGGTGACCGGCCACGAGCGGGCCGCATGGTGGGAGCGTGCCGTCGAGGTCTTCCCGACCTACGCCGAGTACGAGGCCAAGACCGACCGGGTCATCCCGGTGCTGGTCGCCTCGCCCCGAACCGGGGCCGGTGGTGCGGGCGCGTCCGACGATCCGGATTCGGTGTCGGTGCGGATCGAGGCCACCCCCGAGACCTGCTACGAGATCGTGGCCGACGTGACGCAGATGGGGCGTTTGAGCCCCGAGTGCACCGGTGGTCGTTGGATCGGACGCACGAAGGAACCGGTCGTGGGTGCACGGTTCGTCGGGTTCAACCGGCGTGGATGGGTGCGCTGGGCCACCGTGAACCGGATCGTGACCGCCGAGCCGGGTCGTGAGTTCGCGTTCGAGACCGGCGGCAGTGCCACGCGGTGGCGGTTCCGGTTCGAGCCCGACGGTGACGCCACGATCGTGACCGAGTCTCGTGAACCCGTGAAGGACCGGCCGCTGCCGGCTCGCGTCTTCTCGAAGTTCCTCCTCGGGGGAACCGACGAGCACGACGACGAGATGCGCGAGGGCATGCGCGCCACCCTCGAACGGTTGCGGGAGCTGGCCGAATCATCCAGCTGAGCCCGGTGTGGGCTACAGCTCGAACTGTGCCGCAGCGCGGGTCGCCACCTTGCCGGTGATGTGGTCGGCGATGAACTGCTGGTGCACCGGGTGGTTGCGGTACGTCACGAAGTCGTCGCGGTGCTCGAAGTCGGCCACCACGGCGTAGTCGGCGTTGCCGTCGACGATCCCGAGGTCGGGACCGAAGGCGTACGACGCGATCTCCGGGATGGCCGCCGGGAGTTCGGAGAGGGCCGCGGACACCTCGGCGGCGTGGGACGGGGCAACGTGATCGCTCCAGGTGAACATCACCACGTGGCGAACGGTCATGAGAACCTCCGGGTCGGCGATCGTGATCGGGTCGGTCGTGCGGTCAGCTGTACTGGTCGAGGATGGTCGATTCGGTGACTCGTTCGAGGGTCTCCTTGACCGACTTCGCCATCGCCTCGTCGACACCCGGGACGTTCATCAGGTCGGCCACCGACACCCGCTGGAGCTTCGCCAACTCGCCGAAGTGATCGGCGATGGCGCGTGCGGTGACCGCCGGCAGGCGGTTCACCCGGTGCAGCAGGCGCAGGCCCTTGGGGGCGACCTCCTGCTCGAGGTCGGTGTGATCGCCGGCACGGTGGAGCGTGATGGCGGCCACGCGCAGATCGAGGACCTCGTCGTCGGAGAGTCGTGACATCTCCTCGAGTGTGCGTTCGACGTCGTGATCGGGCGGGAGGTAGTCGGCCACCACCAGGTCGAGTTCGTCGTCGATCTCCCCGTAGAGCTCGTCGAGCTGCAAGCGGAGGAGTCGGGCATCGATGCCCAGCTCGATGATCATCGTCTCGATCTCGTCGGCGATGCGGTGCACCATCTCGCCGCGCTGCACCACCGCCA
>REDU01000110.1 GCA_007693335.1 Ilumatobacter sp.
TACGACACGATCATCGACGACGAGGGCGACAACATCTCGACCGGCCAGAAGCAGCTCATGACGATCGCCCGGGCGTTCCTCGACGATCCGGCCATCCTCATCCTCGACGAGGCGACCAGCTCGGTGGACACCCGCACCGAGGTGCTCATCCAGGAGGCGATGAACGCGCTGCGCGAACGTCGCACCAGCTTCGTGATCGCCCACCGCCTCTCGACCATTCGCGGCGCCGACGTCATCTTGGTGATGGACGGCGGCCGCATCGTCGAGCAGGGAACCCACGACGAGTTGCTCGAGCGCGGTGGCGCCTACGCCGAGCTGCACCAGGCGCAGTTCGCCGGCCAGAGCACCTGAGTCGTCGACCACGCAGTCTGTGACATCGGGCGTACGGTGTCGCGATCGGGTCCCAGCGGTGATCGCGTGACGCCGATGGCGAGATGGAGAGGTTGGCTCGCGGCGGTGCTGCTCGTGGGCCTCTCGGTGGCCGTGTACCGGCACCGGGCCGATGCCGCCCTGGCCCTGCGGGACGTGGCCGCCATGTCGACGGCCTGGAAGCTCACGCTCCTGGCACTGACCGCCGGTGGGATCGCAACCAGCGGTCTGGCAGTTCGCACCGTCACGCCGGGCCTGTCGATCAGCAACGCCGTGATGGTGCATCAGGCCACCACCGCGGCCAACAACGCCGTGATCGGCAGCGGTCCGGTCAACCTGGGTCTGCGCGTCGCGATGCTCAGGAGCTGGGGGGTGAGCGGACCGGCGATCGCACTGACCGTGGTCGCCCTCAACGTGGTAGCGGCCTACAAGACATGGCTGGTCACCCTCGTGGTCGCAGTCCTGGGGCTGTCGGGGTCCGCACGAGGGGTGATCGATCACCGGATCTTCGTGGTCGCGGCGATCGTGGCGGTCGCGGTGATCGTGGGCTCCACCACGTGGTGGTGGATGGTGCTGACGTTCCCCGTCCTGAGCGGCTGGATCGCCCGCCGCTGTCAGCGGCTCACCCATCGAGTCCGACGGCGCGTTCCACGCCTGCCGCCGGTCGACATCCCCTCCGTCACCGAGTCACTGCGGCACGAGGCGCGCCGCCTGGTCCGTCACTGCGGTTCGAAGATCGTGACAGCGACGACACTCGAGCAGGTGCTGTTCGTGCTGACGCCGGTGGCCGTCGTCCGCGCCGTCGGCATCGACGCCTCGGTGATCTCGACGGCAGAGGTCATCATCGCCTTCGGGCTCGTCCGGCTCGCCGCCGCGCTCACCCCGATCCCGGGCGGCATCGGGATCACCGAGATCGCGCTCGTCACGCTGCTGATCCGCTTCGGCGGACCCGAACCCGCGGTCGTGGCCGCAGTGCTCACGTACCGCTCCATCACGTTCCTGCTCCCCCTCGCGACCGGCGGCGCCTGTCTCGCCGTGTGGCGGTGGCGCGGTCGGCAACAGACATCCTCGCCGCTCGCAACCGTGCCGCCCGAAGCTCTGGTGCGGGCGCGCAGACCCGACGCGGTGGTCGAGCCGGCCGGTTAGCGTCGACCGGGTGGTGACGGCTCGCGACGACGCACGTTCAGCCCGTCCACGGCTCCCGATCAGCCGAGCCACGGTGGGCGTCGCGGTGGCCGTGCTGTGGTTCGTGGTGGTGCTCGCGATCGGACCACAGGGCGATCTCACCGGGCCGGCCAGCAGGATGCTGGCGATCTTCGGTGCCGCCGTGGTGCTCTGGATCACCGAGGCGATCCCGCTGGCGGCCACCTCGATCTTCGTGATCCTCGCCCAGATCATCATGATCTCCGACGAGGCGATCGTGGCCCTGCCCGACGACTTCGAGGCGCCCGCCTACGAGGACATCTTCGCGACGCTCGCCAACCCCGTGCTCATGCTGTTCCTCGGCGGGTTCGTGCTCGCCAGCGCCGCCACCAAGTACGGGCTCGACCGCAACCTGGCCGGGGTGATGCTGCGCCCGTTCGGCACCTCGCCACGATCGATCGTCGCCGGGCTCATGGTGATCACCGCCCTGTTGTCGATGTTCGTGTCGAACACGGCCACGACGGCGGCGATGATGGCCGTGGTTCTCCCCGTGGCCGCCGGGCTCCCCGACGGCGACCGGATGCGGGTGGCGCTGGTGCTGTCGATCCCGGTCGCGGCCAACATCGGCGGGATCGGCACACCTGTCGGCTCACCACCGAACGCCATCGTGCTGGGCCGCCTGACCGAGCGCGGCGAGGCGATCGATTTCCTCCGCTGGATGCTCATGGCCGTGCCGGTGGCCGTGGTGGTCCTCGCCGCTGCATGGGTGCTGCTGACCCGGATGTACCGGTCGGACACCACGCACCTCGAGCTCGAGGTCGGCGGCGAGTTCGACCGCCGACCCTCCGCCATCGTCCTCTACGTCGTGTTCGCCCTCACCGTGCTCGGCTGGGTGACCGAACCGGTCCACGGGGTGCCGTCGGCCATCGTCGGGTTCGTGCCCGTGGTCGTGCTGCTGGCCACCGGGGTGTTCACGGTGGACGACCTGCGGCGGCTGAACTGGCACATCCTGTGGCTCGTGGGCGGTGGCATCGCACTGGGGAACGGCGTGGCCGACACCGGGCTCGACGTCTGGATCATCGACCGCATCGACTGGAGCGGCATGTCGGTGTTCGCGTTCGCCGCGGTGCTGGCCCTGCTGTCGCTCGTGCTGAGCACGGTGATCTCCAACTCGGCCACCGCCAACCTGATCGCCCCGATCGGTATCGGCATCGCCCTGTCGGGCGTGGTCGACATCGAGCCGCTGCTGACCGGGCTCATCATCGCCATCACCTGCTCGCTCGCGATGGCGCTCCCGGTCAGTACCCCGCCGAACGCCGTCGCCTACGCGTCGGGCCACGTGGCCACCCGCGACCTGGCCGTGGTGGGAATCATCATCGGGGTCATCGGCGTGGTACTGACCGTGGCCGCGGCGCCACCCGTGTGGCGCGCCCTGGGATTGTTGTGAGGGGATCGTTGTGAGGGGATGGTCGTGAGCGGGCCGGTGGTGATCATGGTGGTCGGATGCGATCCGGCCGTGGCCGAGCAGCTCGCCCAGGACGTCCACGCCGTCCTGGGCGACCGCGTCGAGACGAAGGTGGTGGACGACGTCGACGAGGCGGTGAGCGCCGGCCGGCAGATCACCTCCGGCGGTGGCGTCGTGCCGCTGGTGTTCCTCGACGCCGATGCAGGCGACGAGCGCGGCGCAGCGGGCGCGGTCGCCCTGCACCACGACCCCACCCTCGGCAGCACCCGGGTCGTGCTGATGACGCGCACGGTGTCGCTGCGCGGTGTGGACGACGCCCTCACCATCGGGGCGGTGCACGGCATGATCACGAGACCGTGGACGATCCAGGGGCTCCGACCGCTGCTGGCCGCCCACCTCGCCACCCATCTGGTCGAACACGATCCCGACCGGCTCGACGTCTTCGTCGATCTCATCGATCACGACGCGCGTCAGGAGGCACGCCGCCGCGCCGACCGTCAGCGGAGCCGCCACGGAGCGGAGCCCGACCAGGTGCACCCGCTGCTCGACCACACCGTGCGGCCGGCCGAGCTCGAGGCACGCCTCGTCGAACTCATCGACCAGGCACTCGGCCACCCGCCACGGATCCGTGTCGCACCCGGCACCGTGCTCATCGACGAGGGCGACGACGTTGGCGGCATCTACGTGTTGCTCGACGGGGTGGTGCGGTTGTCGTCCAGCACGCCCACGGGCGAGCGGATCCTCCACGAGCGGTCCACTGGCCCGATCATCGGGGTGCTCTCACTCGCGAGCCATCAGCACGCCATGCTCCGCTGCCAGGCCGTGACCGACGTACGCGCCATCCCGATCACGCTCGACCAGCTCTCGAGAGCGCTGGCGGCCGAACCCGAGCTGTCGGGGGTGCTCCTCCGGGTGCTGCTCACCTCGTTGGCCCGTCGGCTCCGACGCTCCGACGAGTTGCAGGTCGAGCTCGACCAGAGTCTGGCGGCGCTCTCGGAGGCTCGGGCGCAGCTGGTCGCCACCGCCCGGTTCACCGCAGTGGGCGAGATGGCGGCCGGCATGGCGCACGAGCTGAACAACCCGGCGGCGGCGCTGCGACGCGGCATCGAGCACCTGGTGGACGACGTGCTGACGTTGGTGGACGATGGGTCCGTCACCGAGATCGTGCGGCACCAGATGTCCGCGCCCGCGATCCCGACCGCCGAACACCGGGCACGACGTCGCGAGCTCACGGCGGTACTGGGTGACCGCGAGCTGGCCGACCGGGTGCTCGCCATCGGGGTGACCGACCCCGACGAGGCCCGCGAGCTCGTACGCCGGTCGAGCGGCACCGGCCCGGCATCGCTCGAACGACTCGAGGCCTCGGCCCGGCTCGGACGGACGCTCCGGAGCGTGACCGGGGCCGCCGAGGGCATCGTCGAGCTGGTTGCGAGCCTGCGCGCGTACCTGCGGGGTGATGACGCCGAGGGGCCACTCGTCCCTGACGTGGACGTGGCTGGCGGGGTGGACGACGCCCTGCGTCTGGTCTCGCACCGTCTCGACGAGGTCACCGTCGAGCGGCGCTACTCCCCCGCGCCCACCATCACGGCCCGCCCCGGAGCCCTCCAGCAGGTATGGACCAACCTGATCACCAACGCCGTCGACGCGATGGAGGATCACGGCACCCTCGAGGTCCTGGTGGGTCCTGGTCGACACGGCGGCGTGCGTGTCGAGGTGATCGATCATGGCCCCGGTATCGCCCCCGGGCTGCTCCCGCGCATCTTCGAGCCGCGCTTCACCACCAAAGGCGGCACGGTCAGGTTCGGGATGGGTCTCGGGCTGTCGATCAGCCGTCGGATCGTCGACCAGCACGGTGGCAGCATCGACGTCGACAGCCGACCCGGTCACACCTCGTTCGTGGTCGAGCTGCCACCCGAACCTCCGCAGATCACCGGACGACCGGACGACCCGACAGGAGTACCCCGTGAGTGAGCTCGTGATCCTCGTGGTCGAGGACGAACCCGACGTACGAGCCCAGATCGTGCGAGATCTGGCCGTGTTCCGACGCGGCATCAGGGTCGACGAGGCCGAGACGGTCGACGACGCCGAAGCCGCGATCGCCGAGGTCGCTGCGGGTGGTGACATCCTCGGACTCGTGGTGGCCGACCACCGGCTCCCCGGGCGTACCGGTGTCGACCTGTTGGTGTCGCTCGACCACGACCCCGAGCTCCGCCACGTACGTCGCGTGCTGCTCACCGGTCAGGCCGGCCACCAGGACACCATCCGGGCGATCAACGAGGCCCGGCTCGACCACTACCTCGCCAAGCCGTGGGACGCCGACGAACTGGTGACGGTGTCACGTTCGTTGCTGACCGACGTGGTGCTCGACAGCGATCTCGACCCGCTGGCGTACGTGCAGGAGCTCGACGGTCCACGCCTGCTCGAGGCCTACTCGCAGCAGGGACGCACCGACTGAGTACCGACGGGCACGATGGCCCGAGGACACGGACTCAGCGGGCGAACAGCGCCGACGCGAGCAGCAGGATCACACCGATCGACACCACCAGCCGACGAACGTTCACGTGCCGGCGCCCAGTGGCAGCGGCGGCCCCGATGTCGAAGCGCTCGGAGTCGATCCGGTCGAGGGGTACACCGTGGTCGAGCAGGGCACGCTCGGTCACCTCCATCATCGGAGGAGGTCCGCACACCACGAACTGCCAGTGCTCCCACCCGTCGGCGGGGAGGAACTCGCTCAGCAACTCCCGGTTGATGGAGCCGGTCGACCCCTGCCACCCCTCAGGGGGTTCGTTCAGCACGTGCACGACGGCGAGCTGATCACCCAACTCGTCGGCCAGCGCATCGAGCTCGTCGGCGAAGGCGACGTCGGCACGACGCTCGTTCGCATACACCAGCACGACGGGCACCGACCGGTCGTCGGCGACGATCGTGCGGATCATGGAGATGACCGGCGTGATCCCGATACCCGCAGCCACGGCGAACAGCCCGGTCGCTCCGTGCGAGAGCCGCATCGCTCCGTACGGACCGTCGACGAACGCCGGAGCACCCTCCTCGAGCTGGCCGATGGTGGAGGTGAAGTCACCCAACTCCTTGACCGCGAACTCGAGTCGATCGCGAACCTGCTCGCCGGATGCCATCGAGAACGGATGCTGTTCGAGCGAGTACGGCGAGTCGGCGAAGGTCACGAACGCGAACTGCCCTGCGCTGAAGCCCAGCGCATGGGCGCTGCCATCGGCACGCTCGGGCACCAGCGTGACGTTCCACGTGCGGTCGGCCAACGGTCGGACCTCCTGCACCCGGTACGGCGCACGGCCGGCACGCCAGGGCGACACCACCCGCACCCACACGACGCAGCCGATCGAGGCGACGCCGAGGCCGATCCACAGCGCCAGCTTCCACGGACTCGCCAGGTAGTACGACACCCGCGTGATGTGCACCAGTCCGACCACCACGAGCAGCACGGCCACCACGCCGTGGCCGAGCCGCCACCACTCGTACGGGAGACGGAGCTGCTGACGCCACAGCGAGGTGACGAGCAGCGCCGGGAACGCCACGAGCACGAACCACAGCGCCGGGGCGCGCAGCAGGTTGTCGCGGGGATCGAGGAACGCCCAGTTACCGCTGTCGGCCAACACCAGGATCACCGGGTGCCCGAACACGAGAGCGAACGCCACCAGACCGGCCTGTCGGTGGAACTGCAACAGGTTGTCCTGACCGATGGCACCCGAGACCGTCGAGAAGCGGGCCGTGAGCACCGATTGCATCACCATCATCGCGAGCCCGACGAAGCCGAGCGCCACGCCGAACTCGATCCAGAAGCCGCGGTGCTCCGGCCGTCCGTCGAGCACGATCACGTACAGCGGGGCGAGCGCCACGAACAGGTAGAGCATCGACCAGCCGAGCAGGTGCCGACCGATCCCCCACGACTGCACGGCCCGTCTCATCAGCTCATGGTGCCGTCTGACCACCTGTGGACGACAAATCCTCGAGCGGTGGCCAGTTCGGCCCCGGACGTCCCGAGGGCCCTGGGGGAAGGTCCCGGCGTTCGATCCTGGGCCACACTGGTACTCCCATGGCGATGCCCGGCACCCTCCACACCCTCGGCCTCACCACCGGCCCACGCCGTCGGGGTCGGCACCCGACCAGATCGTTCGCGCTGGCGATCCTGACGGCCGCCGTGGTCATCGTGGCCTGCGGATCCGACGACACGGCCACCGTGGAGCCGTCGGCCACCGATGTCACGACCACCTCCCGCGACACGACGACCACCACGCCCACCACCACGACGGTGCCGGAGCGGCTCGACGATCCGCTCTCGGTCGTGTTCATCGGCGACTCCACCGGCCGTATCGTGGCCGAGGGCCTCGCCGAGGTGGCCGCCAGCGAGGGGTCGATCGAACTCGCGATCGCCACCCGCAACGGATGTGGGCTGATGACCACGGGCGACCTGCTGAACCCGATGAGCGGACAGTGGGAACCGGTGCCGGTCGGCTGCATCGAGCAGATCGAACGGATCATCCCGACGGTGGTGGCCGAGCGGCAGCCCGACGTGGTGCTCGCGATGGTGTCGTCATGGGACGTGTCCGAGCGGCGTTGGGCCGATGGCGTCGAGAGTGCTCCCGTCGACCCGCTGCACCAGGAGCGGCTGGGTGCCGACTACGCCCGGCTGGCCGAGCGCCTCCTGGACACTGGTGCGAGCGAGGTGATCTGGCTGCTGCAACCCACCCCGAACGGGTTCTGGCAGGGCTCCGGCGAAGGACAGGACGACGATCGGTGGCAGGAGGCGTCGCGTGACGTCGTGCGGGCCCTCGCCGACGTCGATCCCCGGGCCGACGTGCTCGACCTGGTCGGGTGGATGGGTGACGAAGGATTGCTCGACGACGTGGACACCCGTCCCGACGGCATCCACTTCTCGCCCGACGCCGCCCGCGACGTGGGCCGGTGGATCAGGGCCGAGCTGCTCGCGCGAACCGCGTCGGGTTGAACGCGGTCACCACTGCTCCCAGTGCAGCGCCTCGTCCACCGGACGACGACGCACCGGACCGAAGTTCCCGAGGGGGTAGCCCACCGGTACCAGGGCGTAGATGCCGTGGTCCTTCGGTACGCCCAACACCCGTCGGAAATCGGCCTCGCGGAACAGGTGCCAGATCGTGAGTGTGGCGCCCAGTCCGTGCGCCCGTGCCGCCAGCAGGAGGTTCTGCACGGCCGGATAGATGCTCGACGCCTCGGCCAGCCCACCCGCCGTTCGGGCGCCGGCCACCAACCGTCGGAGTCTGGCGGGGCCCAGCCGCCGAGCGAGGTCGACGTTGCCCCGCACATCCGCCAGCGTCGAGAGCCCCGGACCGGACCTCTGGTAGCAGGCGGCGATCAGCGCCGGCGTCTCGTGGAAGTGCTCGGCCTGGTGGCGGAGAGCGTCAGCCATGCGGGCGTGTCGGTCGTCGTCGGCACCCGGCACCACGGTGCCCATCAGCTCGCTGTACACCTCGACCACGTCACGCCACAGTTCCGCGAGCTCGGCCATCTTCCCCCGGTCGGTCACCACCACGAACCCGTAGTGCTGGGCATCGGATCCACTGGGCGCCCACGTGGCCGCCCGCACGATCTCCGCCAACACCTCGCGCGGCACCGGATCGGGCTTCAGCCGTCGCATGGCCCGCATGGTTGCCATCACGTCGAGGATCGGCGCGTCCACCCCGACCGGCACCGCGGCGTCCGCCGGCCGTGACAGTTCGGTGGCCTCCGCCCGCTGTGGCCCCCGACCTCGCTCGCTCATCACCATTCTCCCCGTCTCGTCAGTACCCCATCCCGCTTCGGTCAGACTATCGACGGCACGTCCGACCGATTCTCTGACCAGGACGAGTCATGTGGGATCGGCGTCGCTCAGCCGGCCGGGTACTTCTCCGAGATGCCGTACTGGTTCGTGCCGCGGGTGCTGTCGAGCGCCAGCAGCACGATCAAGATGATGCCTCCCACCAACGGCACGAACGTGATGAGCAGCCACCAGCCGCTGCGGTCGGTGTCGTGGAGCCGGCGAATGGCGACCGCGATCGACGGGATGAACATCGCGATCACGTACGCGAAGTAGAGCAGGAGGAACAGGTTCGAGATTCCCGCGAGGATCCCGAGCACCACCACCACGATGAAGTTCGCCAGCACGAACCACCAGTACTCGGCACGACGGGCGCGACCGTCGAACTTCGCGTAGCGCTCCAGCACAACGAGCTTCCAGTAGTCGATCAACGGCATGTCACCCTCCAACTCAGGTCCGGCCGACGAGTTCGGCCGACGTGTTCGCCCGCCCCAGGTGTCCGGCGCGTCGGAGAGACCATACTGGTGACACGCAACCCCGGCGGGGACCCCGGCTGGTACGGTCGATGCTCCCCGAGTGCACCGACGGAGATCACGAACGTGCGACGCTTCACCTGCCGTACCTGCGGCGCCGCAGTCACTTTCAGCGACAGCCGCTGCCCCAGCTGCGAGACCCACCTCGGCTTCGTGCACGAGCCCGGCGACCTGCTCCCGATCGAACTCGTCGACGACTCGTCGTACCTGGTGGTCGGCCACCAGGGCCCCCCCGACAGGTGGTGGCGGTGCCTCAACGCCGCCTGGGGGTGCAACTGGATGGTGCCCACCGGCGACGGGGCCGTGTGGTGCGCCTCCTGCCGCCTCACCCGGGGACGGCCCGACGAGTCGAG
Source organism: Ilumatobacter sp. (assembly GCA_007693335.1). Lineage (GTDB taxonomy): Bacteria > Actinomycetota > Acidimicrobiia > Acidimicrobiales > Ilumatobacteraceae > SKSP01. Next base: position 9,670 of record REDU01000110.1, read on the forward strand.
CCTCGACGCCGTGAGGGCCTGGAGCACGGCCGAAGCGGCGAAACGGCGACTGGTCGCCCAGCTCCACTGGCTGGGTCTGCCCATCGCTCCGCCGTCGGCCGAGAACGACGACGGCCTGGTGTTCGATCTCGTCTACCTTCCCGAGAGCGTGGGGGTGACCGGTCACCGTCCGGGCGTGATCACGCTCGATCTCCGAGAGGTCGATCACAACTTCCGCGAGGCCGCCCGGCAGCACTTCCGGGAGGAGTACCGCACGGTGCTCGGCCACCTGCGTCACGAGACCGGCCACCACGTCTGGCGACGGCTCGTGGTCCGGCAGGGGGCACTCGACGAGGCCCGTGCACTCTTCGGCGACGAGCGCGCCGACTACGCCGCCGCGCTCGAGTCCCACTACGGCGAGATGCACGACCAGACGCCCGATACCCGTCCCGCGGCGGAGTTCGTCAGCGACTACGCCAGCGTGCATCCCAGCGAGGACTGGGCGGAGTGCTTCGCCCATTACCTGCATCTCCGAGACGGTCTCGAGACGGCCGCCGAGTTCGGGCTCGACACGATCGGTCACGACGGCACCTTGCCGTCGATGCTCGAACGCTGGCGCGAGCTGTCGCTCGGGGTCGACGAGGTGACCCGCTCACTCGGTCAGCCCGCCGCCTACGGCGTCACGATCCGGCCCCAGATCGAGCCGAAGCTGCAGTTCGTGCACGACCGGGTCAGCGCGGTGGCTCGGGAACGATGACCACCGGGTGCTCGCTCTGCTGGGCGATGTGATTCACCACACTGCCGACCAGCATGCCCGACACCGGTCCGTCACCCTTGCCGCCGACCACGACCAGACTGGCGTCGTACTGGTCGGCCACCAACGGGATCAGCGATCGGGGATCGTCCACCCGGACCACCTTCACCACGTCGACGCCCGCTCCGCTCACCCGATGTGCGTGGCGGTCGACCAGCGTTCTCGCCTGATCGACGAAGCGGTCGATGGCCGACGGACCGACCTCGGCGGGGACACCCGCCAGACCGTGGACGAGCACGATCCCGACGCCGTGCGCCTCCGCCGCCGTGATCGCCCAGTCGAGTGCGTGAGCCGCGCCCGGCGATCCGTCGACGCCCACCACGATCGGGCCCTCTCCGTGCCACTCCGTGGGCACGATCGCCACGGGGCACGGCGACAGCTCGGCCACCCGCCTGCTGACCGATCCCAGGAGCCGCCCTTCGAGCCTTCCGAGACCTCGCCGTCCGACCACGAGCAACGACGCATGCTCGCGCGTCGCGAGCTGGAGCAGCGCCCAGGCAGCGGGACCGCGCTCGACCACCGTGGTGACCCGCGACGCGCCTTCGCCGAGCTCGTCGACCACGGTGGAGCGGAGATCCTCGGCGGCCACCTCGTCCATCTCCCCCGCCGCACCCAGCGTGGGCCCACCGGGCAGTGCTGCGGTCCGCGGGTACTGCCACGAAGCGACCGCGACGAGCCGAGCGCCCACCGCGGCGGCCCAGGCGTCGGCCCAACGCAGTGCCGCCCTCCCGCCGTCGGATCCATCAACTCCCACGAGCACCGACATGACGTACGACCTCCTCGTTCGGCGGCGGGCATGATCGCCCGTCCGACCCGGATCCATCGTGCGCTCACATCGGCGTCGGCGCCAGGGCCCTTGGTCCCCGACGCCGTCAGCATGGGTCCTCCGGCCCTGTCGTCGGGACCACCGCTCGACGCAGGATGAACACGTTCGGGAAGTTCCCAGGAGGTCGTGACGTGCCCGACATCGCCACCATCGAGCGCTTCCTCGCCGAACCGCACATCGGGTTCATCGGTGCCAGCCGGAACCCGAGGGAGTTCGCCAACGGCGTGTACCGCCACCTGCGCGACGACGGCCGGATCCTTCATCCTGTCCACCCGGAGGCCGACGAGATCGAGGCGGACCCGTGCGTCGCCACCGTGGCCGACCTGCCCGACACGGTGAGGGCGGTGCTCGTGATGCTCGACGCCGAGCGGGCACGCGACGTGGTCGATCAGTGCATCGACCGCGGGATCGACATCATCTGGCTCCATCGGGGCGCCGGCGCAGGTGCCGTCTCACCGGACGCGATCGCCGCCTGCCGGGCGGCTGGTGTGGCCGTGGTGGACGGGGCATGTCCGATGATGTTCGCCGAACCCGTGGGCTGGTTCCATCGCGTCCACCGGAGGCTGGCGGGTCGACGGTTCGTGCCCGTCCCGAACTGAACAGCTCACAGAGGTTTGACCGCCGTCGAGGTGGGGTACGTTTGACGGGGAACGACGAGATGAAAGGTCCCACATGTTGACCCTCACACCCGCCGCAGCCGCCCACATCGCCTCAGCGCGTGAACGGAGCGGTATCCCCGAAGAGGCCCACCTCCGCGTGGCGCCGGCCACCGAGCAGGGCCCCGGCCAGATCGGCCTCGGCTTCGTCGACGAGCCGTTCGACGGCGATCACGTCGGTGATGCCCACGGGGTGAGCTTCTGCGTGGCCGCGGAGATCGCTCCCGAGCTCGACTCGGCACAGCTCGATCTCGCCGAGGACGGCGCCTCGATGGTGCTCGTCCCCGCCGGCTGACGCGCCCCACGACAGCTCCCATCCCAGCGACCGGCCCCCCGGCCGGTCGCGATCCACGATGCTCACCGGGTCACGTGGCCCGGCGGGCGTCGTCGCGTCCGGGTCGTCACGAGCCACACTGGGCGCACATGCGCCTCGCCGACCTGCTCCCACCCACGGGCTCCGACCCCGCCGACGTGCTCGACGCCTTCACCGAGTGGGCCGACGCCGGCGGGCGTCCGCTCTATCCCCACCAGGAGGAAGCAGCCCTCTCGCTCGCCTCGGGCGATCACGTCGTGCTCGCCACACCGACGGGTTCGGGCAAGAGTCTGGTGGCCATGGCCGGGGTGGTGCTCGCCCTCAACCGGGGTGAGCGCGCCGTGTGGACCGCACCGATCAAGGCGCTCGTGGCCGAGAAGTTCTTCGACCTCGTCGACCTGTTGGGCCCCGATCGGGTCGGGCTCGCCACCGGCGACGCGGCGATCAACGCCGACGCCCCCGTACTGGTGTGCACGGCCGAGGTTCTCGCCAACCAGGCGCTCGCCACGGGCGCCGCCGGCATGGTCGGGTTCGCGTGTCTCGACGAGTTCCACTACTACGCCGAGCGCGACCGCGGCTGGGCATGGCAGGTGCCGTTGCTCGAGCTGCACCACTGTCAGTTCCTGCTCGCCTCCGCGACCCTCGGCGACATGACCGCCATCTCCACCGACCTCGAGGAACGCTCCGGTCGGCCGCTCACGGCCGTCACGTCCGTGGATCGCCCCACCCCGCTGTTCCACCAGTGGCGGATGACGAGCGTGGCCGACACCGTGGTCGAGGCGGTCGACGACGGGCTGAGCCCGGTGTACGTCGTGCACGCCACCCAGGCCAGCGCGATCGAGCGGGCCCAGGCGCTCGTGAGTCTCCCGCTCACCACACGACCGCAACGAGTGGCGATCGCCGCCGCCGTGGCCGGCACCAAGCTCACGAGCGGCTTCGGGCAGACGCTCGGCCGCCTCCTGCAGAACGGTGTGGGTGTACACCACGCGGGCATGCTGCCACGGCACCGTCGCCTGGTGGAACGGCTCGCGGCCGACGGGCTGCTCCCCGTGATCTGCGGCACCGACACCCTCGGTGTGGGGGTCAACATCCCCATCCGAACGGTACTCATGACAGCGCTCACGAAGTTCGACGGCACGAAGGTGAGGGTGTTCACCGCTCGCGAGTTCCATCAGCTCGCAGGGCGGGCCGGGCGGCCGGGCTTCGACCCCGACGGCCACGTCTGGGTCCAGGCGCCCGATCACGTCATCGAGAACGCCAAGGCGCTGGCGAAGGCGGGAGACGACCCGAAGGCACGTCGCAAGGCCGTCCGCGCCAAGCCTCCCGGGCGCTTCGTGCACTACGACGAACAGACCCTCGAACGACTCGTGGCCGCCACCCCCGAGCCACTCACGTCACGGTTCCGGGTGACCGCCGATCTCGTCGCCACCGTGCTCGCCCGTCCCGACGGGCCCGATGCCCTCAAGTACCTGCTGGCGACCAACCACGACGCCGAGCCCCGGCGGCGACAGCACAAGCGCCGTGCCATCGCCGTGTACCGGAGCCTCGAGGCCGCCGGCGTGGCCGAGCGGCGACGCGACGCGAACGGTCGCTGCGCCGGCGTTCGGATCGGCTCGTTGATCGACGGCACCGACGAACGGGCGGCGCTCCGCCTCTCGTCGCCACTCGCGGCGTTCGCGATCGAGGTGATCACCACGCTCGACCGCGACGATCCCACCTACGTGCTCGACGTGGTCAGCGTGATCGAGTCGGTGTTGGAGGACCCGCGTCAGATCCTGTTCGCCCAGACCGACGCCGCACGCGGCGCGGCGGTGGCGCAGATGAAGGCCGACGGCGTGCCCTACGAGGAACGCATGGAGCGACTCGACGCGGTCTCGTACCCACGACCGCTCGACGAGCTCCTCGGGGCCTGCTTCGAGACCTATCGGGCAGCCCACCCCTGGATCGACGCCACGCCCTCACCCAAGTCGGTGCTGCGCGAGATGCTCGAGAGCGGCGACAGCTTCTCCACGATCGTCAAGCGCTACAAGCTCGAGCGCAGCGAGGGTCTCGTGCTCCGGTACCTGACCGACGCCTGGCGCGCCCTCGATCGCTCGCTGCTCGATCACGCGTACACCCCCATGCTCGAGGACGTGGTCGAGTGGCTGGGTGCGTTGATCCGCGCCACCGACGCCACGCTGCTCGACGAATGGGAGCGTCTGGCCGGCGGCGACGTGACCGATCGGGACAGCGTGGTGAACCCCGTCACGCTCCCGATCGGCCCTCCCCCGGCATGGCGCACCGCGGTGCGCACGGCGGCGTTCGGATGGGTGGAGCTGCTGGCCGCCCGCAACCACGTCACGCTCGCCGATCGCAGCGGTTGGACGAGCGAGGACATCTGGGCGGCGATGGGGCCGTACTGGACCACGTACGACTCGATCGGCATCGACGGCGACGCCCGATCGGCGGAGTTCGTCGATCTGGTCGAGGAGCCTGCCACGGAGGGTCCCGGTCGCTGGGTGATCACGCAGCGACTGGTCGATCCCGAGGGCGACGGCGACTGGCGCTTCGTCGCCTCGGTCGATCTCGCGGACGCCATCGAGCACGGTGCACCCACGCTGGTGCTCGAGGAGCTGGGACCGTTCACGAGCTGAACCGGGACGTGCACGCAGGGGTTTCGTCGACCGGACTCCCGGGTACCGCACGGTCATGGACGCAGCCAGCAGCGACACTCCGACGCCCGACGGCACCGACGACGAGCGGCCGCCCACCGAGAAGTACGAGGTCGTGTCGCCGGAGGACGTGGCCGACGACGCCATCGAGTTCCTTCGCGAGGGCAACGACGATCCTCGGCCGGCCACTCCACCGCCAGCCGACGACGAGCAGCGTCCGCCCAACGCCTGATCGTGCGCTCGCCCGCGCGTCGGCCCTCAGTCGACCGGCACGGCGAGATCGGGAACGACCTCGACGCCAGGGACCTTCAGCAGCTCGGCGGGCGCGAGCACGAGCTTGCTGGATCGATTCCCCCCACCGAGGATGATCCGGTCACGTGACATCACCGCGGCGTCCACCCACAGCGGGAGATCGGCCGGGAGCCCGAGAGCCGTGACCCCACCGATCTCCATGTCGGTGAGTTCACGCGTGGTGTCGCCCGGGGCGAACGATGCCTTCTTCGTGCCCAGGCGCTTGCGCACCACCGAGTTGACCGAGAGCTTGGCGCTCGCGAGCACCACGCACGCCGCGTGCACCGGATCGGCACCCTTTCCCACGACCACGATCGTGTTGGCCGAGTCATCCAGTTCGTACCCGTACGTCTCGCAGAACACCGCCGTGTCGGCGGCGTCCGGATCGCACGGCACCACATCTGCCACCACATCCAGGCGCTCGACGGCCGCAGCAACCAGCGGGTGCAGCAGCGACGGGTCTGGGGTCGGATCGCTCACGGGCCCAGCCTCGCAGATCATCCGGCGGGGTGACCGCACCGCCGTCGCCGCGCGAACCCCGTGGGGGTTCGTGCTAGTGATTGAGGGGACGCGATCGAAAGGCCCCGGTATGACGACGAACCGCTGCTCACCCTTCACGACCATCGGAACCGTCGTGGGAGCCACGGCGCTCATCGTGTCCTCGGTGGGAGCGATCGGCCACACCGGTTCGCGCACCGCGGCGGCCAGCGTCTCGACGTCGTCGTACACATCGGTCGGCCCGGTCAGGCTGGCCGACACCCGGGGTGACGGAGTGGGCGCAGTGAGGCTCGACGACACCACGATCCGTGTGGTCGTGGCTGGCACCGACACCATCCCCGATGATGCCACCGCCGCGGCGCTCACGATCACAGCGGTGTCGCCCACCGGCGACGGCTACATCACCGCGTACCCGGCCGGCACCGTGCGTCCCGAAGCGTCGAACCTCAACTTCCGCGCCGGCGAGGTCCGCGCCAACGGCGCCCTCACACGTCTCGGTGACGACGGCGCCATCGACATCTTCACGAGCGCTGCCACCGACATCCTGGTGGACGTCTCAGGGGCCTTCCGACCCACGGCCGACTCGGACTCCGGCCGGTTCGTGCCCGTCGAACCCCGCCGGGTGGTCGACACCCGCGGCTCCACCGCACCGGGTGTCGACAGTTCGATCGACGTCACCCGAGATGCGCTCGGCGTGCCCTCCACCGCAACCGCCGTCGCGGTCAACCTCACGGCCGTCGACTCCGTCGACCCGGGTTTCTTCACGCTCTGGCCAGGTGACCGGGACCGTTCCGAGACCAGCGTACTGAACGTCGATGCGGCCGGCCAGACGCGGGCCGCATTCGCGATCGTGCCACTCGGTGCCGACGGCTCGGGGATCAGCGCCTACACCTCGAACGGCGCCCACCTGCTGATGGACGTGGTCGGACACTTCACCGGTACCGCAGACGCGATCTCCGACGTCGGGCTCTTCGTGCCCCGGGACCCGGACCGGATCCTCGACACCCGCGAGGCGGGCTGGGCGCTCACTCCGCGGACCCTCACGAGCGTCGAAGCGATCGCACCCGACGCGCTGGCCCTCGTCGCGAACTGGACCACCGTCGACGCGTCCGGCCCGTCGTTCCTCACGGCGGTGCCCGATCCGGGCCCGCCCCGAACGGGTGAGGCGCCGGTCGTCTCGACGGTGAACGGCGACATCGGCATCGCCGTCGCGAACCTCGCGATCACTCCAGTGGGCCCGTTCGGGATCTCCGCATACTCGTACGCCGGTGAGCACGCCCTGGTCGACGTGGCCGGCTACTTCACCGGTGCGGGCGGCACGGCATCGCTCCAGCTCCGGGCACCAGCGGAGCCCCTGCCCGGGAACCTGCCCCGTCCCGACCGCACCCCCCGACCTCCCGTCGCCCAGATCGCCGATGCCGCAGTACGCCTGGAACCGGCGCTGTCACTCCCGAACCTCACGGGCATGGAGTGGAGCGTGCTGGCCGGCTCCTACTACGCGATCACCCAGGAGGGACGGGTGCACCGCATCCCGGTCGACCTCTCCGGCTCGGACATCGTGCTCGACCTCACCCCCGAGGTGAGTCCGCTCCAGCCGTTCTCCGAGCGCGGTCTCCTCGGCATCACGTTCGACCCGGTCGATGGCCGCATGTTCCTCCACTTCACCGACCTCGGCAACGACAGCCACATCGTGTCGTTCGCGCTCGTCGACGGTGTGCCCGACCCGGGGTCGAGACGATCGGTGTTGTTCCTCCAGCAACCCGGCCTCGGTCACCAGGGTGGCGGGATGCAGTTCGACCGCGCCGGGAACCTGCACCTGTCGTTCGGCGATGGTGGCGGCAGCAGGGGACGAGACGCCCAGGACGACTCCGTGCTGCACGGCTCGATCGTGCGCATCGTGCCCGACCGCGACGGCGACGGCTACGCCATTCCTCCCGACAATCCGTTCGTGGGTGACCCCGCACGTCGCGACGAGCTCTGGGCGACCGGGCTCCGCAACCCGTGGCAGTTCTCGATCGACCCGGCCAGTGGCGACATCTGGATCGCCGACGTGGGCGAGGACCAGGCGGAGGAGGTCAACGTGGTGCCCCGAGGTGCCAGCGGACTCAACTTCGGCTGGTACTGGTTCGAGGGCACCCGCGATCGCGGCCTCGCCGGCGTGCCCACCGACGTGTACCTCGTGCCGCCCGTGTTCGAGTACGGGCGTGATCGGGGCGTCTCCGTGATCGGTGGTCATGTGTACCACGGCACGGCGATCCCCCAGCTCTCCGGTGCGTACGTGTTCGGCGACATGTCCGGCCCGCTGTTCGCCTTCGGCGCCGACGGCGCGACGGAGCTGGGCGTCAGGGGTTCGGGCGTCATCACCGGCTTCGTGGAGACCCCCGAGCGCGAGCTGTTGATGCTGACGCTACGGAACGGGCTGTTCAGGCTACTGCCGGGCTGATCCGCAGGTCACGGATCACGCCGGCGGAGCACGATCGTGGCGAGGCCGTCGGCCTCGTCCGAGGCGAGCAGCTCCAGATCAGCACCGAGGGGGGTGTCGACGAACGCCTGCTCGAGCTCGCCGGCGACCGCGTGATGCGGTCCGGGTTCGCCGGCGTGACCCACCTCCGAGAGCACGCTGACGATCAGCACACCGCCCGACGCGAGCCAGCGCACCAGTTCGGGATACAGGTTCGGTGCCCTGAACCGCTGCACGATCACCAGGTCGAACGGGCCGGGGAGGCCCCCTGGCAGACCACGGTCGAGGTCGTGGGTGTGAACCTCGACGCGATCGGCCAGCCCGGCTCGGTCGGCTGCCGCGACCACCTTGGCCGTGGCGATCGGCGAGATGTCCAGCGCCGTCACGTGCAGGCCGCGATCAGCGGCCCACAACGACTGGGCGCCCGTGCCACACGCGACGTCGAGGGCGCGACCGGCGATCGGCACGCGGTCGAGCACCGGTGCGATGCGTTCGGGAGCGGACGGCTCCACGACCTCCGGCGCGTCGGCATGGCGGTCGTCCCATCGCTCCCGATCGTGGTCGGCCATCGGCCCAGCATCGCACCGCCACCCGGCGATGAGCTACAACGGGGGTCGGTATGGGGGAACGAGTGGGGTTCGTGCACGAGGTACGCGCGGCGGTGGCGCAGGCCGATCTGCGGATCCTGCTGATGTGTCTCGTGCACCTCACCGGTGACCTCGGCTGGCTCGACGAGCCGTTCCGTCCACGTCGCGACGTACGGCTCGTGGCCCCGCCCGACGCCGGGCTGCCCGCCGACGTGCAAGAGCGCATCCGTACCGCCGCGGTCGAGGTACTGACGGCGCGGATGGAGCCAGACGACGAACGCTCCGACGGCCCGGCCATCCGCGACCCCGGACCCGAGCTGATGCAGCGGATGATGAGCGCGTGCCTCGGCGAGCCGGTACCGCCCGAGTACGCGGGCATGATGCGCGAGGACATGGGGTTCGTCTCCCGTGATCACGGACTCCGTCGGGTCTCCACCGACCGCATCCACGAACACGACCTCCATGCCGTCGACGTCCTGATCGTCGGAGCCGGGGTCAGTGGCATCGCGCTCGGCGCCCAGCTCGGGCGCCTCGGGGTGCCGTACACGATCGTCGATTCGAACCCCGAGGTCGGCGGGACCTGGTACGAGAACCGCTACCCGGGATGCGGGGTCGACACCCCGAACCACGCCTACTCGTTCTCGTTCGGCACCCGGAACCGCTGGACCCGGTACTTCTCGCACCGCGACCAGATCCAGGAGTACCTCGTGCGCTGCGCCGACGAGTTCGACGTGCGCCGGCACGTGCGCGTCGAGACCACGCTCGTCAGCGCGACCTGGGACGAGCACGGGCGCTGCTGGCGCACCATCCTGCGCCGGGCCGATGGCAGCACCACCGAGCACCGCTGTCGCGTGCTCGTGAGCGCTCTCGGGCTGCTGAACGTGCCACGGGTGCCCGAGATCCCCGGTGCCGAGACGTACACGGGCACGATGTTCCACTCGGCCCGCTGGCCCGACCACCTCGACCTCACCGACCGGCACGTGGCCGTGGTCGGCACCGGCGCCACGTCGATGCAGATCGTGCCCACCATCGCCGATCAGGTCGCTTCCGTGCGGGTCTTCCAACGATCGGCGCAGTGGGCCCGTCCCATCGACGGGTACCGCAACGACATCGGTGCCGAGCAGCAGTGGCTGCTCGACCACGTGCCGTTCTACGTCGAGTGGTTCCGGTTCGTCATGCTGTGGCGCTACGGCGACGGCCTGCTCCCCCTGCTGCGCAAGGACCCCGACTGGGCGCACCCCGACCGGGCCGTGAACCGCGTGAACGACCGGCACCGCCGGGAGATGGCCGACTTCCTGGTCGAGCAGCTCGGAGACCGTCGCGACCTGATCGAACGGTGCATGCCGACGTACCCGCCGTACGGCAAGCGGATCCTCATCGACAACCGCTGGTTCGAGACGCTGACCCGCCCTCACGTGCACCTCGTGACCGATCCGATCGATCACATCACGCCCGAGGGCCTCGTCACGACCGACGGTGTCCACCACCGTGCCGACGTGATCGTGATGGCCACCGGCTTCCACACCACCCGGCCGCTGGCGCGACTCGACATCCGCGGCCGCCACGGTCGGGCGCTGACCGACGAGTGGGGCGACGACGACGCCACCGCCCATCTCGGCATCTCGGTCCCCGGGTTCCCGAACCTGTTCCTGATGGGTGGGCCCAACACCGGGCTCGGTCACGGCGGCAGCGGGATCTTCCAGAGCGAGTGCCAGGCGCGCTACATCGCCGCCGTCGTCACCCGGATGACCCACGAGGGTCTCGAATCGGTCGAGGTGCGACGCGACGTGCACGACCGGTACGTCGAACGGGTCGATCGGGAGCACGAGCAGCTCATCTGGACGCATCCCGGCATGACGAACTGGTACCGCAACCGCCACGGTCGCATCGTGGCGCTGATGCCCTGGCGCCTGGTCGACTACTGGGAGATGACCCACGACCCGGATCTCGACGAGTACGAGATCGAGCGTCCCGACCGCGAGCCGGACCCGGTCGGGGCGCCTGCACCGGGTCGCTGACCGTTCACTACGCTCGATGTCCGTGACCTCGACCGTGCAGCGACCCGACCGGGTCGTCCCGGACGACACCGGCAGGATCGAGCGGCTACGAGCCGCCGCGACCCGGCCCGTCAATTCAGCCAGTGTGACGGTGTTCCGCATCGCTTTCGGTGTCGCGATGATGGTCAACGTCACGCTGTACGTGCCGGTGCTCGTCTACCAGTACTACATCGACACCGACGTCCACTTCCCGTACGGACCACTGGTGTTCGTGCCGGCGCTGCCAGGGCCGGGCATCTACGTCGTGTACGGCGGCATCTTCGTGGCGGGAGCGCTGATCGCCCTGGGCAAGTGGTACCGGCCGGCCGTGATCGCGGTGTTCGTGCTGGCCACGTACGTCTTCCTGCTCGACTCGACCTTCTACCAGAACCACGAATACCTGGTGTCGATGTTGGCGTTCCTGATGATCTTCCTGCCGCTCGACGGCCGGTGGTCACTCGACGCCCGTAAGCACCCCGAACGGGCGTCGGGCACGGTGCCCGCCTGGGTGCTGTGGCTGTTGAGGTTCCAGATCGCCATCCCCTACGTGTACGGCGGGTTCGCCAAGCTCAACGGCGACTGGTTGCAGGGCGAACCGCTCCGGCGATGGCTGGCGTTGCGCACCGACATCGAGCCGATCAACACGATCCTGACCACCGAGGCCGTCGTGTGGTTCATGGCCTACGGCGCGCTGGTGCTCGACCTGCTGGTGGTCGCGTTCTTGCTCTACCGCCCCACTCGTCTCGCGGCGTTCGTGATCGTGACCTCGTTCCACCTCCTGAACGTGTGGTTGTTCGGCCTGTTCATCTTCCCGTGGCTGATGATCGCGGCCACCACGCTGTTCTTCGAGCCCGACTGGCCCGAACGCATCGCCCGGCGGATACCCGACCGGATGCGCCCTGGACCACTGCGGGGCGTCCAGCCATCACCTCCGCCCGATCGGGCGAGCCGTCGGCTCCCAGCCGCGCTCGCCACGTTCCTGCTCGTGTGGGCGGCGGTGCAGATCACGGTGCCGTTCCGCCACTACGCCATCGACGGCAACCCGAGCTGGACCGAACAGGCTCATCGCTTCGCCTGGCACATGAAGCTGCGTGACAAGCAGGGCACCGCCACGATGATCGTGACCACACCCGATCGCACCTTCGAGGTCGACCCACGAGATCACCTCGGGGAGAAGCAGGCCGCGCGGGTCGCCGGACATCCCGACCGGTTGGCCCACTTCGCCCGCTTCCTGTCCGATCTGCACGGCGGCGCCGAGGTCCGCGCCGAGACCTCGGTGTCGCTCAACGGGCGAGCGCCACAACCCATCGTCGACCCCACCGTCGACCTCTCGGAGGTGCCCCGCTTCGAGTTCGGCCGGTCACCATGGATCCTCGACCTCACCGAACCACTCCCCCGCTCCTGACCCGGGTGCAGTGACGGCGGCGCCCGGACTGGGTACGCTGTGATCACGTCCAATTCTGGAGAGGGACATCATGATCCAAGGTCCGCAGCTCATCATCGTCCTGGCCATCGTGCTCCTGCTGTTCGGCGGTTCCAAGCTTCCCAAGCTGGCCCGCTCGCTGGGTCAGGCCCAGAAGGAGTTCCGCGACGGCCTGAAAGAAGGCCAGGACGACGACGATGCGCCGGTCCAGGCGGCCAACGCCTCCGCCGTCACGCCGCCTCCGGCCGTCGAGGCCCCGAAGCCGGCCCCGGCGCCCGCCGATCCGGTCCAGAGCGATCAGCCCGCCGTCGACCGCGACTCCACGAGCCGTTCCGACAGCTGACCGTTCACGCGTCGCGTCGTCGACGGAGCAGCATCTGCTGCGCCATCGTCGCGACGTGAACGCCCTCGAGCGAGAACACATCGCCCGTCACCACACCGCGCGCACCGAAGAGCCCGTGCGACGTGGTCGAGAACCAGTGCCACGTCTCGGCCCGGAACGGACGGTGGAACCAGACCGCGTGGTCGAGACTCGCCCCCTGGAACTGTCCACGATCGCTCGTGTCGCCGGTCAACCCCGGATGCGGTGAGCGGACCGCCCGTGACGGTGCCGCGTCGGACATGAATGCCAGTGCACAGGTCTGCATCACCGGATCGTCACCCACGTCCGCCGCCAATCGGATCCAGTAGCCGCTCGGACCCGTGTCGACCGGTGTGGCGCGCCGGTCGATCAGCCGGCCCCATCCCTGGTCGATCAACGACGGATGATCGGGGGCCGGGAGATCGTCGGGGAGCCCGGCCACCTGCACATCGGCTTCGTCCTCGGGATGGTGGAACGAGACCGACAGGTTGAGGATCGCTCCCGCCGACTGCCGGGCCACGACCTGACGGGTGCTGAACGAGCGACCGTCGCGGAGGCGCTCGACCTCGTAGCGGATCGGCTCGGTGTGGCTGCCCGGCCGGATGAAGTACGCGTGGAGTGAGTGCGCCGGTCGAGCGCCGTCGACCGTGGCCGCGGCCGCCCGGAGCCCCTGCGCCACCACCTGACCACCGAACAGCCTCGGACCCCACGGGTACTGGGCCGCCGGCCCCACGAACGTGTCGGGACCATGGGGCTCGAGGTGGAGCAGATCGGCGAAGGCGATGTCCTGGATGCGCACTGACCGAGTCTGACAGGTCACCCGTCGAGCAGGCTGCGCAGCATCCAGGCCGTCTTCTCGTGCACCTGCATGCGCTGCGTGAGGAGATCGGCGGTCGGCTCGTCGCTCGCCGACTGGACGGTCGGGAACACCGAACGTGCGGTGCGGGCCACCGCCTCCTGCCCCTTGACGAGGCGACGGATCATCTCCTTCGCATCGGGGCGATCGGTGTCCTCGTCGATCGACGACAGCTCGGAGAACTCACGATAGGTTCCCGGCGCCAACGCGCCGAGAGCACGGATGCGCTCCGCGATCTCGTCGACCGCCAGCGCCAACTCGTTGTACTGCTCCTCGAACATCAGATGGAGTGTCTGGAACATCGGGCCGGTCACGTTCCAGTGGTAGTTGTGGGTCTTGAGATAGAGCGTGTAGGAGTCGGCCAGCAGCCGGGAGAGTCCCTCGGCGATCTCCAGCCGGTCGGACTCGTCGATACCGATGTCGATCTTCATCGTGGTCTCGCTCATGGTTGTCGCTGCTCCTGATCTGGTCGGGTGGGGGGCGGGAACCGTCGTGTTGGATCCTGCTGGTAGTAGCCGACGAGCTCACGGTACAGCGACGGA
>REDU01000017.1 GCA_007693335.1 Ilumatobacter sp.
TTGCTCGACGAACCCTTGCTCGTCACGACGTCGGCCGGGATCTCCCGCGGTGTGCGGACCACGAGGGCGTCGGGCCACACCTGCACGTCGAGGCGGGTCGAGGGGGGTCTCGGATCGCCGTCGAGGTCATAGGAGCGGGGTGGCCACGTCTGCACGTGTACCCACTCACCCCGACACCGCAGCACGTGCTCCTGCCGCTGCGGGCGGCCGGTCACCAACCGCCACAGCACGTCGGCCCACGCGACCGGATGGCGCGGGGCCAGCACGGCGAGATCGAGCTGGGAATCGGTGGGATCGGCGTCGGGCACGAGCGACGACCGCCCCGGACCACCGGGGCAGTTCGCCACCAGGACGGACACGGTGCGACCGGCGAAGCGTTGGATGCCGTCGACGTGCACGGTCACCGACGTGATGACCCGCCGCAGATCGCGCAGCGACGACATGGCCGCAGCGAACCCACCTCGTTGCTGCTCGTGGTCGGTGCGACCGAGCAGGGTCTCCGCGCCGAACCCGGCCACCACGGCGAACACCTCGCCGTTGGCCTCGCCCACGTCGATGCGCCTCGGTTCACCGTCGACCGCGCCGGGCACCGCATCGAGCCCTGGTGCGATCGAGAGATTGGATGCCAGCAGCGTGCCAGGACCGAGGCTGACGACACCGAGCGCCGTGGACGTGCCGGCCACCGCCTCGATGCACGATCGCACCGTGGCGTCGTCGCCGCACGCGATCACGGTGGGTGCGCCGGCGGCCACGGCACGGGCCGCAGCGGTGCGACCACGTTCGAACCCCGACGGACCGTCGCGATCGTCGGTGTCGACGCTGTTGCTGGTGTCGACCCACGCGAACTCCTCGCCTCCCGGAGCTCCGTTCGATGTGTGACGAGACAGCGCCTCGCGGAGATCGTCCACATCGACGATCGACACCGCCGGGTCGACCACGACCACCGGGCGGCCGCGTGGACCGGTCATGCGCCCATCGCCCCGGTTGTCGTCACACACACCATCGAGAACCATCCGTGTCCGCCGGTCCACCGCCCACCGGTCCGGCTCGTCCCGCACCCTACTCGCCGTGACGGCGGCAGTACCGGGCGGACCGATCGCGGTGCATCGGCCGCGATGCGACACTGGAGGGGTGGACCTCCCCGTGATGCCGCCGGTCGCGCCCATGCTCGCCAAGCTGTCGCGCCAGCTCCCCGACCCCATCGCCGGAACCGACGCCCACTGGGTGTTCGAACCGAAGTGGGACGGTTTCCGGTGCATCGTGTTCCGCGACGGCCACGAGCTGCTGATGTCGAGTCGGCGTTCGAAGCCGTTCGATCGATACTTCCCCGACCTCCGGGAGCCGCTGCTCGCCGCGATGCCCGAGCGGTCGGTGATCGACGGTGAGATCGTGGTGCCCCACGCCGAGGGACGCGGCCTCGACTTCGACGCGCTGTCGCAACGGATCCATCCGGCGGAATCGCGGGTCGAGATGCTCGCACGCACCACCCCCGCGTCGTTCGTGGCGTTCGATCTGCTCGCCGTCGACGAGCTGTCGTCGATGTCGAGCCCGTTCAGCGAGCGCCGACGCCTGCTCACCGAGCACCTCACGCCCGGCGCTCGAGTGCACCTCACGCCCGCGACCACCGATGCCGACGTCGCCCGTCGGTGGTTCACGACGTTCGAGGGTGCCGGGCTCGACGGGGTCATGGCCAAGCGCTCCGACGGGGTGTACACCCCCGACAAGCGCACGTTGCTCAAGGTGAAGCACGAGCGCACCGCCGACTGCGTGGTCGCGGGCTACCGGATCCACAAGGACGGCGAGGGCGTGGGCTCGCTGCTGCTCGGTCTGCACGACGAGGAGGGCCGGCTGCACCACGTGGGCGTGACGTCGGCGTTCAGCGCCCCGGTGCGCCGACAGCTCCTGACCGAGCTCGACCCGCTGACCCACGACGCCCTCGAGCACCACCCGTGGCGCGACTGGGCCGAGGCCGCCGCACCCGATCGCGCCGGCAGCGGCCCGTCCGACACGGCCCGGATGCCGGGCGGGGTGAGCCGCTGGAACGCCGGCAAGGACCTGTCGTGGGTCCCGCTACGAATCGCGCTCGTGGCGGAGGTGACGTTCGGGCAACTCGAGTCCGGGCGCTTCCGCCACGGGTCACGGTTCGTCCGCTGGCGTCCCGACCGCGACCCGGCCAGCTGCCGCTACGACCAGCTCGAGGTGGCCGAGCCGGTGGCGTTCGAGGAGTTCATGGCCGATCCGACCGGCTGAACGTCGTCAGCCGTCGTCAGCCGTCGTCGAGGTCGTCGAGGTCGATCTCGATGGTGACCACCGGCGGGGGCTCCACCGGATCGGTCCCATCGGGAGCACCGTCGTCATCGACGTCGTCACCGTTCGTCGTCGGGTCGGCGTCGGGGTCGACGGCCTGCTCGTCGCCGGCCACCGGGAAGGGCCGGGTGGCATCGCTGATCGTGCCCGCCTCGGTGGTACCGGTGAGGCTCATGGTCCACGTGCCGCCCACGTCGAACGGCAGCCCGTCCTCGACGTCGAGCACGGCGGTGCCGGCACCGGTGAGCGGGATGGCCTGCTCGATGCCGGGGGCGCCGCTGTCGACCGGGGGCATGAACGCCACCACGAGATTGGTGATGCCCTCCTGCGGCGACTCGACCTCCACACGGAGCCCGTTCAGCCCGACGGCCGACGGGGTGAGTGACACGATCACGTCGAGCCCGGTGGTCTCGTCGGTGAACTGACGCTCGACCGCATAGGTCACCCGGTCGTCGATCTGTGCCGGCGGCAGCGCGAGCAGCCATCCGCTGAGAGCGAGCACGATCACGCCGATGCCGGCCTCGGCCGAGTACGAGCGACGGAACCGGTCGGCAGCCGGTGCACTCATCTCGTCGGCACGGCGGAGCCGTGCCGCCACCATCTGCCGCACGGTGACCGCCACGAAGAGCAGCCCCGCGACCACCACCGTCTTGAGCAGCAACACCCGACCGTGGCTGCTCGTGAACAGCGCACCGCCCACGAGGCGGAACATCTGCAGCACGCCGGTGATCACCGCGATCGCGATGGCCGGGAGCGACACCCGGTTGAAACCCCGCACGGCGTGGACGAGGTCCTCCTCGCCCGGACCCGCCACCACCACCCGGGCCACCACGAGCGCCCCGCCGAACCACACGGCGGCCGCCAGCGCGTGGGCGATGGCCACGAGGCTGCCGAGGAGGGCGTAGTCGCCGCCGGTGCGCGCCAGTCCGACCGACACCACCGCCAGCGCCGGGATCACGAACGCCGGGAGCTGGGTGGTCGGGTCGATCACGCGCTCGGGTCGGAACGCCACCCACCCCGACGCAGCCACGAGCACCACCCGGGCGAGCGCGGCCCGCCCCGACCATCCGGCATCGAGCAGCTCGAACCACGCGGTGGGACTCAACGACCCCCCGAACGAGTCACCGGAGACCTCGGCCGTGAACGCCACGACGAACAGCAGGGTGCCCACCGCGGCGAGGAGCCACAGCGACCGGACGAACCGGAGCGTGATGACGTACTCGGGACCCTCGGGCCACGCCGTACCGATCAGCACGAGGGCGCCGAAGAGCGCCAGGATCGCCGTGGTCGAGAGCACCCGACCGAGCCACAGCGCGCCGCCCGTGCTCCCGTCGTCCACGCCGCCGTCGGCGGATGTCGCGGGCGGCGGGGTCGGCGCAGGCGCCGGCTCGTCGTCGGCGTCGTCGGCGGCGTCGGTGGTGGGAGCGGTCTGCACGGAGAACGCGATGAGGCCCTGATCGATCGTCTCGCCCAGTCCGTCGCGCAGCAGCCACGAGACGGTGCAGGCCCCGCGGGGGAACGGAGCGAGCACCTCGACGGTCACCACCGTCCGGTCGCCCTCGATCTCCGGGATGCTCATGCTCTGCAACGTGGCGCCGCAGGTGACGGGGGCGGTGAGCACGTCGTCGGGTCCGAGCGGTTCGGCGAACGTGAACACCAGGCGCTCGGGTGAGGTGGCCACGGTGCCACCGTCGGCCGGTTCGGAGCTCACGAGGCTGTTCTCCGTCTCCGACTGGGCTCCGACGGGCGACGAGCCGACGGCAGCGGCGAGGCCGAACAGGGCCATCACGAACAGCAGCATCCCCACGACACGCGCCGCGGCGGACCGGAGGGAGAGGCGCGGTCGAACGTTCACCGTCGCCCACGGTAGCCATCGGACCCGGTCAGGACGGTGCACGCCGGATCCCGGAGCGATCGCGCCCGCTCGCACCGTCCCGGTGGACCAGGGGCTCGGCGTGCCGTCACAGCCCCTGGGTAGGCTCCGGGTCGATGGCCACCCAGTCGCTCTACCGCCGCTACCGACCGCGTCGATTCGGCGAGCTGAAGGGACAGGACCATGTGGTGCGCGCCCTCCGCGATGCCGTCCGTTCGGGCCGTGAGGGGCAGGCCTATCTCTTCTCGGGGCCACGCGGCACCGGCAAGACCACGTCCGCCCGCATCCTCGCCAAGGTGCTGAACTGCGAGCAACCGATCGACGGCGAACCGTGCTGCGAGTGCGAGTCGTGCCTCGCCGTCGAGCGCGGCACCAGCTACGACGTCCACGAGCTCGACGCCGCCAGCCACAACGGGGTCGACGCCATCCGCGATCTCATCGAGAAGGCCTCGCTCGGCACGCCCGGCCGGCACAAGGTGTACATCCTCGACGAGGTCCACATGCTCTCGCGCGGCGCCGAGGCCGCTCTGCTCAAGACCCTCGAGGAGCCGCCCTCCCACGTGGTGTTCGTGCTCGCCACCACCGATCCGCAGAAGATGAGCGACACCATCCGGAGCCGCACCCAGCACCTGCAGTTCCACCTGCTGCCGGCCGACACCCTGGCCGAGCACGTGCGCTGGGTGGCCACCGATGCCGGGCTCGATCTCGACGACCGTGCGCTCGAGGCCGCCGTCACCCGTGGCGGCGGTTCGGCCCGCGACACGCTCTCCGCACTCGAGTTGATGGCCGCCACCGGTGGTGACACCTCCGATGAGCTCGAGTTCGACGAGTTCGTGCAGGCCATGATCGACCACGAACCCGGACGCGCGCTCACGGCGGTCGCCCACGCCATCGGGCTGGGCCACGAACCCCGCACCCTCACCGAGGCGCTGGTGCGGCACCTGCGCGACGGGTTCTTGTCGCTGATGGCACCCGAGTTGGTGCAGCTCCCCCAGGCGCGGGTCGACCAGATCTCGGCCTCCGCACTCGAAGTGGGGGCGCCCGCCCTGGTGCGGGCCATCGAGCGACTCGGCACGGCCATGGTCGACATGCGGCACGCCCCTGATCCACGGGTGGCACTCGAGGTCGCGCTGGTACAGCTGACCCATGAGGCCAGCTCCCCCGACGTGGGCCCCCTGCTGGAACGCCTCGACCGCCTCGAACGCGCCGTGCTCCACGCCGGAGCCAGCGGCACGGCGGCCGCCACCACACCCGCTCCTCCGGTCGATCCCGCCACCGGCCGCGCCGTGCTCGGCGGCCGCGCCCCCCCCCCCGCCCCCCCCCCCCCCCCCCCCCCCCCCCCCCCCCCCCCGGGGGCCCCCCCCCCCCCGCCGGCCGGGCGCGGGCGGGCGTGAGCGGCGGCTGGGTGCAGCGCCCGCTCTCCTTGTCTCCTCGCCCTCCTCTCT
>REDU01000015.1 GCA_007693335.1 Ilumatobacter sp.
TGCTGGCCTCGAACTCGTACGTGACGTCGCCGATCGAGATCTCGCCGCCACCGTCACCACCCATGCCGCTCGCCATCTCGTCGAGGTCGTCGGTCAGCTCGTCGACCATGTCCTGGGCGTCGCCGATGTCGCCGATGTCGCCGATGTCGCCGATGTCGTCCATGTCCGCGGGCGGCTCGGGTGCGTCGATGCCGCCGGGAACTCCCGACGGCCCGCCGTCGTCACCCCCGCAGGCGGCGAGAGCGATCGCGACCGATGACGCGGCGAGCAGGGCCAATGGTGTCCGCATCGCGTCGACCCTAGGGGTCATGATCGAGCATGTCAGGTCGCGACGCCAGGACAGGCACGCGAGGCCCCGACGTCAGAACTTCAGCTCGCGCAGCAGCGGGGTGAGGTCGAGCTGGTCGAGCATCGGGAGGTGGATGTCGACCACGTCGTGCTGCAGGCTCCGCCAGATGTCGTGCCGGAAGAAGTGCCGGCCCTCGCGGACCACGTAGTTGAGGAGGAAGAAGCGGTAGGCCTCGGCCATGAACAGCACCTCGGCCTCGGTCAGGGGGAAGCGCTCGTGGTAGCGACGGAGGAAGCGCCGGAACCGGGGTTCGAGCATCGTGTGGGCACCGTAGGTGAACCGGGTCACGTCACCGGTGCGCGACGACACCCGCGACAAGAAGTAGAAGTCGAGCACCCGTGACTCGACGCGGAACCAGTCGTAGTCCCACCGGCTGAACAGGCGGAACCGCTCGCCCGACATCTCGACCGAGAAGTTGCCGAGGTTCCAGTCGATCAGCACCGGGATCTTCTGCCAGTAGTCGTACCCCTGCTCGTACACCGCCATCAAGAACCGGTGGGTGTGGCGGTGCACGATGTCGAGTCGGCTCTGGTCGAGTCCGAACTGCTGCGAGGCGTGCGGATCCCTCACCGAATCGAGCAGGTGGATCGCGTCGATCTTCATCGTCTTCGACGTGGCCGGGATCTGGGGCGCGATCTCGGCGCACTCGAGATGGAAGTCGGCGATCTCCTCGGCGAGGTTGTCGACCTGACCCGACGTGAGGATCCGTGGGAGCTTGTCGCCGATGGGCACCTCGTTGTAGAAGACGACCCAGACCTCGCCGTCGTAGAAGATGTCGGGGCGCCCGTTCGCTGTGATCGCGTTGGCCAGGAACTGCTCGTAGCGCGAGCCCATGAGCAGCTGATTGCAGCGGTGGAGCCGGTCGTGGTCCTCGGCGAACATGAAGAACGAGCCGTAGTTCGAGGTCTTCGCGATCACGGTCGAGTCGTCGTCGAGCACGAGTCGGTACACGCGGTTGGTCGACACCATCGCGCTCAGCTCGTGGGTGTCGACCACGTCGCGCGTGTCGCTGTGGTGGTGCCACGCCTCCACGACGGCGGCACGGTGGCGGGCCTCGGGCAGTGATCGATCGGTCGCCACGATTTCCACGCCCCGAGCCTGCCACACCGCATCCCCCACCTGCCGGGTGCCGGGATCGGCCGGCGGCGTGGACGAGGGAGTGACGGAGGACACCCACCGGCACGGGTCGTCTACCCTCGCGGTCATGGAGATGCACTACGCCACCATCTGGGAATCGTTCGCCGACGAGATCCCCGACGTCCCCGCCGTCCGACACGGCGACCTCGTGCGCACGTGGTCCGAGTACGACGACCGCGCCGCTCGGATCGCCGCCGCCTTCACCGCCGCCGGTCTCGGGAAGGACTCCAAGATCGGTCTGTACCTCTACAACGGCAACGAGTACCTCGAGGCCCAGTACGCCGGGTTCAAGATCCGGGGCGTGCCGGTCAACGTCAACTACCGCTACCTCGACGAGGAACTCTGGTACCTGCTCGACAACGCGGATGCCGAAGCGATCGTGTTCCACGCATCGCTCGGCGACCGGGTGGCCCGGGTGATCGATCGCCTGCCGAAGCTCGAGCTGCTGATCGAGGTGGCCGACGACGGCGAGGCCGGCCAGGTTCCCGGCGCCGTGGCCTACGAGGACCTCGTGGCGGGGAACGATCCGATGGAGCGGATCCCCCGAGACGAGGGCGACCTGTACATGCTGTACACCGGCGGCACCACCGGGATGCCCAAGGGTGTGATGTACGCGATCGGTGGCATGGTCTCCAGCTTCGTGAAGACCGGGTTCCCGCTCCTCCAGCTGCCGCCACCCAGCGACGCCGCCGAGATCGTCGGTCTGATCAAGCCGGTGATCGAGGCCGGCGGCCAGCTCCGGTCGATCCCCTGTGCGCCGCTCATGCACGGCACCGGCGTGTGGCTCGGCGCTTTCGTCCCCCAGCTCGGCGGCGGTCAGGTCATCACGCTGCGGTCCCGCAGCCTCGATCCTCACGAGGTCCTGCAGACCGTGCAGGAGCAGCGCGCCACCAGCCTCGTCATCGTGGGAGACGCGTTCGCGAAGCCGATCATCCGTGCGCTCGACGAGGCCGCCGAGCGCGGTCAGGCCTACGACACGTCGTCGCTCACCATGATCATCTCGTCGGGGGTGATGTGGACCGCCGAGGTGAAAGAACAGGTGCTCGACCGCATCCAGCAGGCGGTCCTGCTCGATGCCATCGGTTCGAGCGAGGGCGCCATGGGGATCCAGATCTCGATGCGCGGCATGCCGATCGAGACGGCGAAGTTCGCCCAGATGCCCGAGACCAAGGTCTTCACCGATGACGACCGGCTGGTGGAGCCGGGCTCCGACGAGATCGGCATGGTCGCCGCCGGCGGCAATGTGCCGCTCGGCTACTGGAAGGACGAGGAGAAGTCGGCCCGCACGTTCCGGGTGATCGACGGCGAGCGGTACTCGTTCCCCGGTGATCTCGCGATGGTGGCCGCCGACGGCTCCCTGATCCTCCTCGGCCGCGGCAGCCAGGTGATCAACACCGGCGGGGAGAAGGTGTTCCCCGAGGAGGTCGAGGAAGCCGTCAAGCGGGTGGACGGTGTGCGCGACTGCCTGGTGGTGGGCGTGGACGACGAGAAGTTCGGCCAGGCCGTCACCGCAGTGGCATCGCTCGACGACGGCGCCGACGTCGACGAGGCGACCATCATCGCGTCGGTCAAGGAGCAACTCGCCGGGTACAAGGCACCCAAACGCGTGGCCTTCGTGTCGTCGGTGCCCCGTGCGCCCAACGGCAAGGCCGACTACAAGGCCGCCCGCGACCACGCCCTCGACGCCATCGCCGACTGACCGTGCCGAGCGGCCGGGTCAGAGGGTCCGGCCGCTGAACGCCACGAGTCGTTCGAGCGGCGAGGTGTCGGGCGGCGCCGCGGTCGGCGCCGCGAACATGCCGTTCTCCCGCAACTCGGGGGTGATCGCCGTGCGGGCGAACTCGTCGACCTCGGCGACCACGTCGTCGGGAACCTCGAACGTCGTCCCGGTCGCGGTGGCGAGGTCCCAGCCGTGGATCAGACCGTCGACGGCCACGAAGCGAGCGAACGTCTCGCCCGACACCTCACCCACCGGGCTCGAGATCGGCCGCTCCATCGCCCCGGGCGAATGCACCGAGTCGAGCAGATCGTCCATGACCTCGCAGAACTCCTTCTTCGGCACCCAGCCGTAGACCGGCGGTGGGGTCAGGTGGGGTGGATCCTCACCGCGGAACATGTACGAGAACGTGCCGCCGCCCACCATCATGTGGTTGAGGACGTCGTGGACGGTGAACTCGCTGCAGGGTGTCGGATCGTTCATCTGCATGCCCTGGATGCGGTCGACCGTGGCCTCGAGGGCGGGGATGATCACATCGAGCTGTCGTGTGGGTTCCATGGGTCTGCCTTTCGGACGCTGTGGGTCGGGATCGACGTCCCGGATGCACCGGACCGTCACGACTGAAGGCGTGACAATCCGTGTCACAATGCGACAATGGTCGGACGTCGAGAGGGCGGCGTGCCGACCGGATCGCCGCCCTGCATGCCGAGAGTGGTTCCATGAGCACTCGTGACCCGTACGCCGCGGCCCGGGACGCGATCGAGCACGGCGACTGGTCCCGCGCCATCGCCGAGCTCTCCGACGCCGGCACAGCCGACCCGACGGCCGAAGGACTGGAGCTGCTGGCCCACGCGTCGTACGGCGTCGGCGACTTCGAGGGATGCGTCTCCGCGTGGGAGCGGTCGCACGCCCGGCTCGAGGCCGACGGCGACATCGCAGGAGCGGCACGGGCGGCGGCGATGATCGCGATGTACCTCATGATGGACACGGGACTGATGGCCCCGGTGCGTGGATGGTTGCGGAGGGCGGAGCGCCTGCTGGAGGGACACGAGGAGGTTCCCGCGCACGCGCTCATCCCCATGGTCCGGGCCTACGAGCGGCTCATGTGCGGCGACATGGAGGCCGTGCGGGACCAGTCGGCCGCGGCGATCGAGCTCGGGGAGCGGCTCGGGGTCCAGCCGGCGGTCGTCATCGGCAGGGTGGCTGCCGCCAGAGCGCGGATCTTCGCGGGTGAGGTGGAGGAGGGACTCGAACTCCTCGACGAGGTGGGAGCGGTGCTCATGTCGGGCGCGGTCGATGCGCTCACGACCGGGATGATGTACTGCGAGCTGATCTGCGCTGCGCAGGGCCTCGGGCTCCACGATCGAGCCGGCGAGTGGACCGACGTCATGGAGCACTGGCGCCATGGAGCCGCGTTCGGCGGGATCAACGGCAGATGTCGGGTCCACCGGGCCGAGATGCTCCGACTCTCGGGGCCGTGCGACCGGGCCGAGGAAGAAGCACTGAGGGCGTGCGACGAGCTGAGACCGTGGATGCGACGAGAGTTCGGGTGGCCCCTCGTCGAGCTGGGGAACATCCGCCTTCGCCGAGGCGACCTCGACGGCGCCGCCGAGGCGTTCCACGCGGCCCATGAGCATGCCTGGTCGCCGCAACCCGGTCTCGCCCTCCTGCGGCTCGAGCAGGGCGACAGCACCGAGGCGGCCGCGATGATCGCAGATGCGATCGCTCATCCGTTCGACATCCCGTCGAAGGAGCGACCGCCGTTCGGCGACCTGAGGCTCGCCCCGCTCCTCGATGCCCAGGTCACGATCGCCGCTGCCACCGGAGATGCATCGACCGCCCGCCGGGCGGCAGAACGCCTCGCGACCATCGCCGACTCCTACCAGAGCGCGGGCCTGCAGGCATCGGCCCAACTCGCCGCCGGTCGGGCAGCGCTCACGCACGGAGACCTCGAGGAGGCCATCGAGCGATCGAGCGCTGCGGTGGCAGCGTGGGCCGAGATCCCCGCACCGTTCGAGACGGCGATGGCTCGAATGGTGCTGGCCGACGCGTGCTCGCGAGCCGGGAACCCCGCCGGCGCACGGATGGAATGGGAGGCGGCGAGCACAGCGTTCGAGCAGTTCGGTGCAGCGCGCTGGGCCGCCACGGCGTCCGAGCTCGCAGCCGGATCATCACCGACGACGGCGACGGTGCCCGCGTCCACGAGGTCGGGCGATGGGGCGGGCG
>REDU01000075.1 GCA_007693335.1 Ilumatobacter sp.
CTGGTCATGACGTCACGTGTCTCCAGCAGGCGCTGATCGGCGCCGGCGTCCTCTCCGGCCCGACCAGCGGCCGATTCGACCGGGCCACGTTCGACGCCGTCTCCGCGATCCAGGAGGAGCGGAGCCTCTTCGTCGACGGTGTGGTCGGTCGCGAGACGGCCCTGTCGCTCGGCGTGTGGCCCGACGAGGAGTCGTCCGTGGTCCGCACACCGCCGCCACCACCCGGAGCGGTCGACTCGATGGGTTTCCCCCTCTCGTCGGTCGCCACGACCGGCGCCGATGCACCGCCGCTGCCGGAGAACTCCGGCACCGGTCGTCGCCTCGTCTACGAGCGACAGGGTCAACGAGTCTGGGCCGTGAGCGATGGCGGCGAGATCATCCGTTCGTGGTTGGTGACCGGCAGCATGTACAACAACGAGTTGGCCGGCACGCACTTCGTGTACAGCCGCTCGCTCGAGTCCACCGCGTGGAACGGCGAAGCGCGCCTGCCGAAGATGGTCCGGTGGTTGCAGACCGAGCGGGGCCACATCGGGTTCCACGGCATCCCCACGAAGATCGCCACCGGCGAGGCCTACCAGACCGACGCCGAGCTCGGCACCCGGCTGTCGGGCGGCTGCCAACGCCAGGCCGACCTCGACGCCGACTTCGTGTGGGAGTTCGCCCCCGAGGGCACCAAGGTCGTCGTCCTCTGACGAACTGTCCGTGAGATTCGCCCGGTTCTGCGGGATCACCGCGGACAGTTGGGGGGTACCACCTCGAACTGTCCGTGAGATTCGCCCGGTTCTGCGGGATCACCGCGGACAGTTCGGGGGTTCACATGCGGAAGACACCGAAGCCGGTGCCGTGGCGGCCGCGGACCTCGTTGGTGTGGACCACCGACAGGGCGATGCCGAGCACCGTCCGGGTGTCGCGCGGATCGATGATGCCGTCGTCGTAGAGCTTGCCCGACATGAACGGGGCGAGTGACTCGCGCTCGATCTGCTCCTCGACCATGGCGCGCATCGACGCGTCGGCCTCCTCGTCGAACGGGCGGCCCATCGACTCGGCCGACTGGCGCGACACGATCGACATCACGCCGGCCAGTTGGGTCGGACCCATCACCGCGGTCTTGGCATTGGGCCACGTGAACAGCAGCCGCGGTCCGAACGGACGCCCGCACATGCCGTAGTTGCCGGCCCCGTACGACGATCCCATGTTGATCGTGAGGTGCGGCACCGACGAGTTCGTGACGGCGTTGATCATCTTCGAGCCGTCCTTGATGATGCCGCGCTGTTCGTACTCCTTGCCGACCATGTAGCCCGTGGTGTTCTGCAGGAACACGAGTGGGGTGTCGATCTGGTTGGCGAGTTGGATGAACTGGGCGGCCTTCTCGGACTCCTCGTTGAACAGCACCCCGCGATGATTGGCGAGGATGCCGATCGGGAAGCCGTGGATCTCGGCGAAGCCCGTCACCAGCGAGGGTCCGTAGAGGGGCTTGAACTCGTCGAACTCGCTGTCGTCGACGATCCGGCCGATCACCTGGCGTGGATCGAACGGCACCCGCAGGTCGACCGACGCGATGCCGAGGAGTTGTTCGGGGTCGAGTCGGGGTGGTCGGCCGGGGCCCGACGGACCGGGGCCGAGCTTACGGTGGTTGATGCGCCGCATCACCTGGCGGCCGAGGCGGATGCCGTCGATCTCGTCGGTGGCGAAGTAGTCGGCCAGGCCGCTGACCCGGGCGTGCATCTCGGCGCCGCCGAGGCTCTCGTCGTCACTCTCCTCGCCGGTGGCCATCTTGACGAGGGGTGGGCCCCCGAGGAACACCTTCGAGCGCTTGTCGATCATCACGACGTAGTCGCTCATGCCCGGCTGGTACGCACCGCCCGCGGTCGAGTTGCCGAAGACGATCGACATCGTGGGCACCCCCATGGCCGACAACGTCGTGATGTCGTGGAACGTCTGGCCGCCGGGGATGAAGATGTCGCTCTGGTGGGGCAGGTCTGCTCCACCAGACTCGGTGAGGCTGATGAACGGCAACCGGTTCTCGATGGCGATCTCGAGCGCCCGCAGTGACTTCTTGACCCCGGCGGGCCCGCTCGCTCCGCCGCGCACGGTGGCATCGCTGCCGCTGATCATGCACTCGACACCCTCGACCACGCCGATGCCCGTCACGACACCGGCACCCACCGGGAAGTCGGTGCCCCACGCGGCCAACGGCGACAGCTCGAGGAACGGCGCGTCGGGGTCGAGCAGGTACTCGATGCGCTCGCGGATGAGCATCTTGCCCCGAGACCGGTGACGAGCGATGTACTTCTCGCCACCGCCGGCGTTCGCGAGTGCGAGCTGCTCGTCGTGCTCGGCGATGAGCTGCAGCAGCGCCGACCGGTTGGCGGCGAACACCTCGCTGCGCTCGTCGATCTCGTCGTGTACGACCGGCATCAGCGATCGTGCCCGTCATCGGTGCGGGAGTCCCACGCCGGCCGGCGCTTCTCCCGGAAGGCGGTCATGCCCTCGGCGGCGTCGGGCCCCTGGAAGAGCTCGTCGGACAGCGCCCGCATGGCGTCGAAGGCGCGGTCGCGGTCCATGCCGGGAACCCGGCCCAGCAGCTGTTTGGTGGCGGCCACGGCGCCGGGAGCGCCGGCCCTGATTCCGTCGCACAGATCGGACACGGTGGCGGACACGTCGTCGGACACGTGACTCACGAGTCCCATCGTTCGGGCCTCATCGGCGTCGAAGCGCTCGCCCGTCAGCATCGCCGCGGCGATCGCGGCCGGCGACACCCGACGCAGGATGGGCACCGAGATGATCGCAGCCGCCACCCCGATGCGGACCTCGGTGAGTGCGAACTCGACCCGACGGTGCACCACCACGAGATCACACGCGGCCATCAATCCGATGCCGCCGGCGCGCACGGCTCCGTCGACGGCGGCGATGGTCGGGCGCGGCGTGTCCATCAGGCGCTCGAGCAGGCGGACGAACGGGGTCGAGTCGGGTGGTGCCGACGAACGTTCCTTGAGATCGGCGCCGGCGCAGAACGCCGGACCGGCGTGCGTGAGCACGATGGCCCGGACGTCGCGCCGCTCGGCCTCGTCGAGACAGGAGTGGGCCTCGGCCAGCAGCTGTCGTGACAGCGCATTGCGGTTGTGCTGTGAATCGAGGGTGATCGTCGCGACCCCTCGATCGTCGGTCATCCTGACGAGCTCCCCCACGATGCGGAACGTAGTCGGTCACGAAGTGATGAGGCGAAGGAAGTCCTCGACCTCGGAGCGATGACGCGTGCGTCGCATGGGTGGGAGTGCGCCCACGATGTCCCAGCGGTAGTTGGCCTTCCCCAGGCGGGGATCCATCACGGCCACAACGCCCCGGTCGGTGGACGAGCGGATCAGGCGGCCCGCTGCCTGGGCCAGCATCATCGACGCTCTCGGGATGTCGATCTGGCCGAAGGCCTCACGGCCGAGCAGGTCACGACGGGCCGACAGGAGCGGATCGTCGGGCCGGGGGAACGGGATGCGGTCGATCACCACGAGCGACAGCGTTCGGCCGGGCACGTCGATGCCCTGGAACAGCCCGGCGGTGGCGAACAGGCAGGTGGACTCGTCGTCGGCGAACGCCTCCACGAGCGCCGTCTTCGGGAGGTCCCGCTGGGTGAGGATCCGGTTCGGCACCAGCTCGGCCACGGTCGCTGCCGCTTCGTCCATGGCGGCCCAGCTGGTGAACAGCGCCAGGGTGCGACCGCCGGCGGCGGTGATGAGCGCGGCCAGCTCCTGGTGCACGGCCGGGCGGAACGCCTCGGCGCGGGGATCGGGGAGGTGCAGCGCGCAGTAGAGCATCGAATTCGTCGCGTAGTCGAAGGGGCTCCCGACGTCGATCACGTCGACTCCGTCGGCCGGCAGTCCGACGCGGGTCGCCAGCGACGAAGGGATCGTGGCGCTCGTGAGCACGGCGGTGCGCTTCGACCACACGTGTTCGGCGAGGGTGGGACCGATGTCGAGCGGTGCGATCTCGAGGCGGGGCGAGTCGGGGCGCCCCGACACGAACGCGACCGTGCCCTCCTGGCTGCTGCGCGCGAACTCGAGCTGCTCGATCATCCGACCGTTCATCGTCTGGGCGCGGAGCTTGCGCTGCTTGACGTCGTCGTTGGTCGACTCGATGGCCGCCAGCAGTTCGCTGAGCCGACCGAGTGTGGTGCGAGCATCGGAGAGGAGCTCGACGATGTCGTCCGGGAGTGGCGTGGGGAGGCGCTTGCCGGCGTGAGGGGCGAGTGCCTCGCGGGTGGAGTCGGCCAGATCGGCAACGGCGCGCACGGGGGCGTCGTCGGCGATGATCCGACGAGCGGTGATCGACAGGGCGGTGAACCGGCCGGGCGTGATCTCGACGCCCACGGTGTCGCTCATGATGTCCTCGAGCACATGGGCCTCGTCGAACACCACCAGGTCGTGGTCGGGCAGGATCGCCCCTCCGCTCGCCACGTCGAGGCCGTAGAGGTGGGTGTTGACGACGATCACCTCGGACGCCTGGGCCCGGCGTCGGGCCTGTTCGGCGAAGCAGGCGGAGCCGATGGGACAGCGGTCGGCGCCGGGGCACTCGTCGCTGCCGACGCTCACCGATCGCCACGCCACCGGGGTGGGTGTCCAGTCGAGCTCGGCCTGGTCGCCGGTGACGGTTCGGCCCGACCACTCCTTCAGCCTCGTGATCTCCACCTTCGTGGTGGCGGCCATCGGCTCGAGTTCGAGTTGGTCCTCGGTGGGTTCGGACACCTCGTGGAGCCGTTGCAGGCAGAGGTAGTTGCTGCGCCCCTTGAGGATCGACCAGGAGAGGTGCACATCGTGCTCGGTCGAGAGCCGCTCGGCCAGGAAGGGGAGGTCCTTGGTGGCCAGCTGGTCCTGGAGCGCCTTGGTGGCGGTGACGACGATCGTGCGGACGTCGCCCAGCACGGCCGGCACGAGGTAGGCGAGGGTCTTGCCGGTGCCCGTCCCGGCCTGGACGACCAGATGCCGCCCACTGCTGATGGCCGCATCGATGCGGCGGGCCATCTCCTGCTGACCCGGACGGTCTTCGGCTCCGGGGAGCGAACCGGTGACCCCGGCCAGTACGTCGGTCAGTGTGTCGGTCGGCCCCGTCTCGGTCATCGGACGAGCGCGAGGGCTGCGTCGAGCTCGCGCTCGTCGAAGTCGGGCCAGGGTGCCTCGGAGAAGTGGATCTTCGCACCGGCGCTCTGCCACAGCAGGAAGTTCGACACCCGCCGCTCACCGCTGGTGCGCACCAGCACGTCGACCGGCGGCAGGTCGGGCAGGTACAGGTGCGAGGCGATCGAGGACTCGGTGACCCGTTCGCCCGACGCCCGGGCCGCGCGCACCGCCGACATGAGCTCGGCGCGTCCGCCGTAGTCGAACGCCACGGTGAGCACCATGCCGGTGTTGCCGGCGGTGTCGTTGATCGCCTTGCGGATGGCGCGCTGCACGTACTTGGGGGTGCGGGCCTCGGCGGAGTCGAACGGACGACCGATCCACTGGATGCGAACGTTCAGCTCGTTGAGCTCGCGGACCCGACCGAAGAGCCGCTCGTGGAGGCCGAGGATGTGACGGACCTCGGCGCGCGGGCGCACCCAGTTCTCGGTGGAGAACCCGAACACCGTGAACCAATCGATGTCGCGGGTGACCGCCACCCGCACGAGCCTGGCCAGGTTCTCCTCGCCCTCGGTGTGGCCGGCGGTTCGGGGGAGGCCTCGGTGTTCGGCCCACCGGCCGTTGCCGTCCATGATGCACGCCACGTGCAGCCCCGATCCCACAGACGCTCCACGTTATCGAGTACCGGGCGGTCGGCACCGGCACGGCTCGACCTCGGGGGCGTTCACCTGGGCGGCCATCGG
Source organism: Ilumatobacter sp. (assembly GCA_007693335.1). GTDB lineage: Bacteria > Actinomycetota > Acidimicrobiia > Acidimicrobiales > Ilumatobacteraceae > SKSP01. The sequence goes on from REDU01000075.1 coordinate 5,849, forward strand.
CGTGGGAGACTGGGAGGCGTGACCGCCCCGATCACGCACCCGTCGACGCCCGCTCCCGGGTCGTCACTGCGTTCGTCGGACCGGCACGTCGACGCGGCGCTGGGTCACATGATGGTGGTGGGCGGCACGTTCCGCGACTGGGCCGACCTGGGCGACGAGCGTTGGCAGCAACGGGTGGCCGAACTCGGTGCGGTGGTCGACGCGGTGGGCGGGACCTGGCTCACGCTGCGGGCCTACGAGTTGGGCGACGAACCACCGGAGCTCGAGCCGTGGCACCGCCAGGTCGATCACTGCGAGGTGATCGTCGATCCGTGCGCCGACGGTCGTCGTCGGTTCGCCGAGGTGATGTCGAGGCTCGACCCGACGGTGGAGGTCAACGAGGTCACCGTGGCCACGTCGCTCTACGAGCCGGCCGATTGCGAGCCCGATCTCGTGTTGATCCTCGGACCCTCCACCCAGCTGCCGCCCTCGTTGGTGTGGGAGCTCGCCTACGCCGAGCTGGTCTTCGTGGAGATCGCCTGGCACGAGCTGGCACCGGGGCACCTCGAGCGCGCCATCGACGACTTCGCCAACCGTCGCCGTCGTTTCGGCGGTCTCGATCCGTGAGCCAGCTCTACCGCGACGTGGGGGTCGTACTGCGCACCTACAAGCTGCGTGAATCCGATCGCATCGTGGTGCTCCACACCCTCGAGAACGGCAAGGTGCGCGCCGTCGCCAAGGGGGTCCGCAAGACCAGATCGCGGTTCGGCGCCCGTCTCGAACCGATGAGCCATGTGAGACTCCTGCTCTACCGCGGCCGCGAGCTCGACATCGTGAGCCAGGCCGAATCGGTGGGCTCGTTGGCACCGATGCTGTCATCGCTCGATCGCATGTCGCAGGGCATGGCGGTGGTCGAGGCCGTCGATCAGCTGTCGCTCGAGCGCGAACCCAATCCACATCTGTACAAGATGCTGGTGGGTGTGCTCGGCGCCATCGCCGAGCGATCGTCACCGCTGAACGTGTCGGCGTTCTACTGGAAGTTGCTGGCGGCCGAGGGTCTCCATCCGGTGCTCGATCAGTGCGTGCGGTGCGGGGGCACAGAACCCGAGGCACAACTCGTGGCGTTCGACGTGGCCGAAGGTGGAGTGCTGTGTCGCTCGTGCCGTTCGGGTGTGTCGATGTCGCCGGGTGCGCTCGGCTTGCTGCGCGACATCCTCGGTGGTCGGCTCGTTCACGCGCTGTCGCAGCCGGAGTCGCCCATCACCCACGAGGTGGGAGGACTCGCCACCCGGGCGTTCGAGCACCACGTCGAGCGTCGCATGCGGGCCGTGGCCATGTTCGAACGACACTGAACCGGCCCGCTCGAACCCGCAGGGTGGGTGACCGGGGCGACGGCCTAGCCTCTGGGCACTATGGCAGCGACCGAATTGGACCAGATCGTGAATCTCTGCAAGCGCCGGGGCTTCGTGTTCCCGTCGGCGGAGATCTACGGCGGTTTCCGGTCGACGTACGACTACGGCCCGCTCGGCTCGTTGCTCCTGCGCAACGTGAAGGAGGCCTGGGTGCGGTCGATGGTGCAGCAGCGCGACGACACGGTGCTGATCGACGCGGCGATCCTCGGCCCACCGCAGGTCTGGGAGGCCAGTGGTCACCTCTCCAACTTCAGCGATCCGCTCGTCGACTGCACATCGTGCAAGCAGCGCTTCCGCCTCGACAAGCTCGACGATCCCGATGTCTGTCCCAACTGCGGCGCGGTCAAGAGCTTCACCGAGGCCCGCCAGTTCAACCTGATGTTCCAGACCCACGCCGGCCCGGTGCAGGACGCCGGCGCCGTCGCGTACCTCCGCCCCGAGACGGCGCAGGGCATGTTCACCAACTTCTCCAACGTGCTGCAGACCAGCCGGAAGAAGCCTCCGTTCGGCATCGCCCAGGTCGGCAAGAGCTTCCGCAACGAGATCACCCCCCAGAACTGGATCTTCCGTACCCGCGAGTTCGAGCAGATGGAGCTCGAGTTCTTCGTCCCTCCGGCCGACGGCCCGACGTGGTACGAGTACTGGTGCGCCGAGCGTCTCGACTGGTACGTGCGCCACGGCATCCCCGAGTCGATGTTGCGGCTGCGCGCCCATGACGACGACGAGCTGTCGCACTACTCCAGCGGCACCTCCGATGTGGAGTTCGCGTTCCCGTGGGGATGGGACGAGCTCGAAGGCATCGCCCAGCGCAGCGACTACGACCTCACCCAGCACTCGAACCACTCCGGTGAGCGTCTCGACTACTTCGACCAGGCCAACAACGAGCGGTACGTTCCACACGTGATCGAGCCGGCGGCCGGTGCCACCCGCACCATGGCGGCGTTCCTGCTGGCCGCGTACGACGAGGACGTGGTGAACGACGAGACCCGCACCGTGCTCCGTCTGCACCCGCGCCTCGCCCCGTACACGGTGGCGGTGCTGCCGCTGTCGAAGAAGGACACCCTCACGCCGCTCGCGCACGACGTCCGCAAGCTCCTGGCCGACCGCTACATGGTCGACTACGACGAGACGCAGGCGATCGGCCGGCGGTACCGCCGGCAGGACGAGATCGGCACGCCGCTGGCGGTCACGGTCGACTTCGACTCGCTCGACGACGGCGCCGTGACCGTGCGTGACCGCGACACCACCGAGCAGGTGCGGGTGCCCATCGACGAGCTGGTGGCCCACGTGGGCGACCGGCTCGGGTTCTGAGCATCCTGGCCGAGTACGGTCGGCGCCCATGAGCAAGATCGTCGTCATCGCCAAGATCCCGTGTCAGCCCGGCAAGCGTGACGAGGCCGCCGCCGGCCTCCAGCCCATGCTCGACCACGTCGAGAACGAAGAGGGCACCCTCGAGTACCTGCTCCTGAAGGACTCCACCGACGAGGACGTGCTGTGGATGTACGAGGTCTACGCCGACCAGGCGTCGTTCGACGCCCATGCCGGCAGCGAGGCGATGAAGTCGCTCGGTCACGCCCTCGGCGGCGTGCTGGCCGGTCGCCCGGAGCTGATCTTCACCACCCCGGTGGGTGGCAAGGGCCTCTGACCCGACGCTGCACGACCACCTGCACGGACCTTTCTGCATGGCGACGTACCTCGACCACATCCTCGAACGTCACCGTGCGGAGGCAGCGGCCGACGGCCGAGCGACCGGCCGGTTGGTGTCCGAGGCAGCGGCCATGGATCCGGCGCGGGGCTTCGCCGCGGCATTGCGTGATCGTGACCGGCTCGGTGTGATCGCCGAGATCAAGCGTCGTTCCCCGTCGAAGGGCGACCTCAACCCCGGCCTCGACCCGTCGGCCACGGCGGTGGCGTACGAACTCGGCGGTGCATCCTGCCTCTCGGTGCTCACCGATGTCGAGCACTTCGGCGGTTCGGTGGCCGATCTGCAGGCCGCCCGGGCCGCGTGTGCGCTGCCGGTGCTCCGCAAGGACTTCACGGTGTCGGCCAACGACGTGGCCGACGCCCGGCTGATGGGCGCCGATTGTGTGTTGCTGATCGCCGCTGCGCTCGAACCCGCCGAGCTGGCCGACTACCACGCGCTGGCCACCGAGATCGGTCTCGACGTCCTCGTGGAGATCCACGACGAGACCGAACTCGAGCATGCCCTCGCCGCCGAGGCCACCCTCATCGGTGTGAACCAGCGTGACCTGGTCACGTTCGAGGTCGATCACGAGCGTGCCGTGCGGATGGCCGGCGTGATCCCCGACCAGGCCGTGAAGGTGGCCGAGTCGGGTGTGCGCGGCCCTGCCGACGCCCGGACGCTGCATGCCGCCGGGTATCACGCCGTGCTGGTCGGCGAGACCCTGGTGACCGCCGCCGACCCCGCCACCGTCATCGCCACCCTCACGAACTGACGTGGTGGTCACGTCCTCCTCGTTGACATTCGCGCGGTGAGAATCGCGGGAGGTGCACGAACTGACGTGGTGGTCACGCCCTCCTCGTTGACATTCGCGCGGTGAGAACCCATCACGGCGGTCGGGGTGGTGCACGGCTACCGTTCGACGTGCATGTTCGTGAAGATCTGCGGCATCACCAACGAGGACGACGCACTGCTGTCGGTGGCCATGGGTGCCGACGCGGTCGGGTTCATCTTCGCGCCCTCCACCCGTCAGGTCTCGGCCCAGCTGGTGTTCGACATCACCCGGCGGCTGCCGCCCGAGATCCTCACCGTTGGGGTGTTCCGCGACGAGCACCCCTCACGGGTGATCGACATCGTGAACCGCTCCGGCGTCAAGGCGGCCCAGCTCCACGGCAACGAGTCCCCGGCGCAGACCGCCGAAGTGGCGGCCAGTATTCGTTGGGTGATCAAGGCATTCGCCGCCGGTTCGTCCACCCTCACCCAGGCTGACCGGTACGGCACGCCGATGGTGCTGGTTGACGCTCCGAGCCCGGGATCGGGGAAGGTGTTCGACTGGGACCTCGCCGCCGAGGCTCCCGACGGGCTCCAGATCATCCTGGCCGGGGGCCTCACGCCCGACAACGTGGCCGCCGGCATCGAGGCGGTCGAGCCGTGGGGCGTCGATGTGTCATCGGGCGTAGAACGCGCTCCAGGTAGGAAAGACGCCATGAAGGTGAAAAGATTCATCGAACACGCACGAGCCGCGGCGCCCACCCCCTATCTCGGGCCCGACGAGCTCCCTTACGACTGGGCCGATGAATGACACTCCATGACGAAGAACTCCGCACCGCCGAGCGGGACGCCGCCCGCCACGACTCCGACTCGATGCTCGAGCCCGGCGTCGACGGCCGATTCGGCGAGTTCGGCGGTCGCTTCGTGCCCGAGACGCTGGTTCCTGCCTGCGAGGAGCTGGCGGCGTCGTTCACGGAGGCGTGGGCGGATCCGGTGTTCCGCGACGAGTTGACGACGGTGCTGCGCGAGTACGCCGGTCGGCCGTCGATCCTCACCGAGTGCCACAACCTCGGACGCCAGCTCGGCATCCGTCTGGTGCTGAAGCGCGAAGACCTGAACCACACCGGGTCACACAAGATCAACAACGTGCTCGGGCAGGCCCTGCTGGCGAAGCGGATGGGCAAGACCCGCCTGGTGGCCGAGACCGGCGCGGGGCAACATGGTGTCGCAGCGGCCACGGCTGCGGCGCTGCTCGGGCTCGAGTGCACTGTGTACATGGGTGCCGTCGATGTCGCTCGCCAGTCGCTGAACGTGTTCCGGATGGAGCTGCTCGGTGCCGAGGTGCGGCCCGTCGAGAGCGGTAGTCGCACGCTGAAGGATGCCGTGAACGAGGCGATGCGCGACTGGGTCGCCACCGTGGGTGACACGCACTACTGCCTCGGCTCGGTGATGGGTCCGCACCCGTATCCATGGATGGTCCGCCAGTTCCACCGTGTGATCGGTGACGAGGCCCGAGGCCAGTGCCGGGAGCTGCTCGGTACCGATCCCGACGTGGTCGTCGCGTGCGTGGGCGGTGGATCGAATGCGATCGGCATCTTCTCGGGCTTCATCGACACCGATGCTCGCCTGGTGGGTGTCGAACCCGCCGGGGGAGCGGCGGTCAGCCGCGGCATGCCCGGCGTGGTGCACGGCATGCGCAGCTACCTCATGCAGGACGAATACGGCCAGGTCGAAGAGGCCCACTCGATCTCCGCCGGTCTCGACTACCCGGGCGTGGGCCCCGAGCACTCGTACCTGGCGTCGATCGGTCGGGCCGAATACCCCACCGTGACCGATGCCGAGGTCATCGAGGGGTTCCAGTTGATGGCGCGCTCCGAGGGCATCATCCCAGCACTCGAGTGCGCGCACGCCGTGGCGTGGATCAGCCGGACGGCCCCCGAGATCCAGGGCCAGACCGTGCTGATGAACCTGTCCGGTCGGGGTGACAAGGACGTCGCCCAGATGAAGGACGTGCTCTCGGCGTGAGCGGCGCCACCGTCGATCACCCCGGCGACCTCACTGCTGATCCCGGCAGCGTCGTCACCCTCGGTCGTATCGAGCGTGAGTTCCGGGCCGCACGTGATGCCGGTCGCAAGCTGCTGGTCCCCTACATCACCGGTGGGTATCCCGGCTGGCAGGACGCCGTGCGGGCCGCCGTGGCCGCCGGTGCCGATGCGGTCGAGATCGGCATCCCGTTCTCCGACCCGGTGATGGACGGTCCGATCATCCAGCAGGCGTCCCAGGCGGCGCTCGACGCCGGTGCCACGCCCGTCTCCGTGCTCCACGAGGTGCGCGGCCTCGACGTTCACGTGCCGTTGGCGGTCATGACCTACTACAACCTCGTGCACCACGCGGGTGAGACCCGATTCGCGTCGAGTTTGGCCGAGGCCGGGATCTCCGGGTGCATCCTGCCCGATCTCCCGCTCGAGGAGTCGGGCCCATGGTGTGCCGCCGCCGATGCAGCCGGGATCGAGACCATCATGCTGGCGGCGCCCACGGCGCCCGACGAGCGCCTGCCGCTCATCGTCGAACGCTGCCGCGGCTTCGTGTACTCGGTCGGTCTCCTCGGTGTGACGGGAGAACGATCGGCGCTCGCCGCCACGGCCACCGCGCTGGCCGGGCGGCTCACCGCCATCACCGACAAACCGGTGTTGGTGGGGGTGGGTGTGTCCGACGCCCCGCAGGCGTACGAGGCCACGCGCGTGGCCGACGGCGTGATCCAGGGGGCCTCGGTGGTCAGGCGATTGATCGAAGGTGGCCCCGACGCCGTGGGCGACTACATCGCCGAGGTCCGCGCCGCCATCGACGCCGACTGAGCGGCCCCGCCGGCCGCGATTCTCCTCCCCCGAATGTCAACGAGGGCGAGCGGGATCAGCGTCAGTTCGGGCGGGGAGTTCACGTGTTGGTCATCCGCTGGACGCCTCGGCGACGTACACCTGTCGATCGCACGATGTGCGGTCGGAACACCCCCCGTGAACAACCGAAAGTACGAGGTTCCCCCCGATGAAGCGTTCAACCACGCTCCGTTCCCTGTCCGCCCTCGCCGTGGTCGGCGCGCTCACGCTCAGCGCGTGCGGCGACGACGCCAACGACGACGCCGCTCCCGTGGCGACCGATCCGGTGCCCGCCGAGGCCGACCCCGAGGCCCCGATTTCCGATCCCGACATCGTCGAGATCGCCGCAACCACCGAAGGTTTCTCCACGCTCGTTGTCGCGCTGTCGGCCGCTGACCTCGTCGAGACCCTCCAGGGTGAGGGTCCGTTCACCGTCTTCGCCCCGACCGACGAGGCGTTCGCCGCGCTGCCCGACGGCCTGCTCGACTCACTGCTCGAGCCCGAGAACTCCGAGCTCCTGACCCGGATCCTCACCTACCACGTGGTGGCGGGCGACGTCCGCTCCGGTGACATCGAGCCCGGAGCGGTCGCGACCGTCGAAGGCTCCGACGTCACCCTCGACACCGCCGACGGCGTGACCGTCGACGGCGCGAACGTGATCCAGGCCGACATCGTCGCCAGCAACGGTGTGATCCACGTGATCGACGCGGTCATCCTGCCCGCCGACATCGCCGAGTCGCTCTGATCCACTCCCGGTGATCGCCCGTCCGACCCCACGTCGGACGAGAGCGACGCACGACGCACGACGAGGGACCTGCTCTGGCGGGTCCCTCGTCCGCGTCTCGTCTCACCGTGCGGCCTACGTTGGCGGGCATGTCGTGCGATGAGATCTGTGAGCTGTGCGAGGCGGCGCCGCTGACGGAGTGGTTCCACGCCGACGACGAGTGCTGGGTGGCCGAGTGCGAGTCGTGCTCGGTCCCGATGGTGGTGTGGCGACGCCACGACCCGGCGCCACCCGATGACGTGAAGGCCCGGCTGTGGGCCCGTCTCGACGAGGTGATCGCCACGCTCAACGCAGCACGGGACGAGCCGCTCGAGCACTACGTGGACGATCACCTCCGATCGATCCCCGACCACTACCACGCCCATGCGCGACCTCGGCGCGGTCCGTGGGCCGGGAACTGGGCGGCGCCGCGTTGACGATCGTCGGCGCGTACAGTCGAACGGGTGCAGCCCACCGATCTCCTCCCGCACCGCCCGCCGTTCCTGTTCGTCGACGAGATCGACGAGATCGTGCCCGGGGAGTCGGCTCGTGGTCGATGGACGCTGTCGGGCGACGAGTGGTTCTTCGCCGGACACTTCCCCGGGCGCCCCACGCTGCCGGGTGTGCTGATGACCGAGGCCATCGCCCAGGTCGGCGCGCTGGCGGTGCTGGCCGATGAGCGGTTCAGCGGGAAGCTCCCGCTGTTCGGCGGGCTCGACAAGGCACGCTTCCGCCGTCAGGTCGGACCTGGCGACACGCTCGTGCTCGAGGTCGAGATGGGGCGGCTGTCGGCACGGGCCGGCAAGGGTGCCGGGCGGGCGCTGCTCGACGGCGAGGTCGCGTGCGAGTGCGAGCTGCTGTTCGTGGTGGTGGATGCCTGAGCCGTGACGTGAACGTGCCCGCTCGGCCGAGTGATGTCAGCCGGCCGGCCCGATGACGACCGAGCCGTTGTGGCCGCCGAACCCGAAGTTGTTCGAGATGGTCGGACCGGGCTCCCAGTCACGAGCGGTGCCGGTCACGAGGTCGATCTCGAGCTCGTCGGGCACATCGGTGGTGCCGGCGGTCGGTGGGATCTGGCGATGCTGCATCGAGAGCAGCACGGCGGCCGCCTCGAGTGCCCCGGCCGCTCCGAGCGCGTGACCCGTGACGCCCTTGGTGGACGTGACCGGTACCCCGTTGGGACCGAACACGTCGCGCATGGCCTCGGCCTCGGCGGCGTCGTTGAGCGGCGTGGACGTACCGTGGGCGTTCACCTGTCGGATCGCGCTGGGTTCGAGACCGGCGTCGTCGAGCGCCTGGCGCATGCAGGCGATCGCGCCGACGCCACCCGGTGAGGGCGCCGTGATGTGATGGGCATCAGCGGTGCTGCCGGCACCGAGGATCTCGCCGATGATCGTCGCACCGCGGCGTTCCGCCGAGTCCCACTCCTCGAGGATGAGCACGGCGGCGCCCTCGCCCATGACGAAGCCGTCACGAGCGGCGTCGAACGGTCGGCTCGACCCGCTGGTCGACAGGGCGGTCATGTTGCCGAACCCCGCCATCGCGGTGATGGTGGCCGCTGATTCGGCACCGCCGGTCGCGACGGCGTCGCAACGCCCCCACGCGATCAGGCGCGCTGCGTAGCCGATGGCGTGGGACCCGGCGGCGCAGGCGGTGCAGATGGTCTCGTTGGGGCCGGTGAGCCCGTATCGCATCGAGATGGCAGCTCCCGGTGCGTTGGCCATCATCATCGGGACCAGGAACGGCGAGACCCGCCGCGCTCCTTTCTCGATACGGACGGTGATCTGGTCTTCGAGGGTGTGGATGCCCCCGACACCGGTGGCGAAGATCGTGCCGAACCGGGAGCGATCGCCATCGGGCATCGCAGCCTGATCGAACGCCTCGGCGGCGGCTGCCAGCGCGAGCTGCTCGACCCGATCGGACCGACGCGCTGCCTTGGGGTTCTCGAAGTACGGGGACGGATCCCACTGGTCGATGGTGGTGGCCGTGCCGCCGGTGAGGCCGGGGCCGAGCAGGCCCGTCCAGAAGGCGTCCTTGCCCTGGCCGCACGGCGCGACCACGCCGAGTCCGGTGACGGCCACGCGCCGTCCGACCCCCTGCATCAGAGCTTGCCGGCGATCAGGTTGTAGGCCTGCCCCACCGTCTCGATGCCTTCGAGCTCCTCTTCGGGGACCGAGACGTCGAACTCTTCCTCGAGCGCCATCACGAGCTCGACGAGGTCGAGGCTGTCGGCGTCGAGATCATCACCGAACTTGGCGTCGGGCACGACCTGGTCCTCCGAGACGGAGAGCACCTCGACGGCGCACGAGCGGAAGCGGGCGAAAAGTTCTTCGTTCACGATGTCTCCTTGATGTCGTGTGAATGACGTGTTCGGGATTGTTGAGAGCGTTGAGAGTGTGGCACAGCGGTCAATGACCCATGCCGAGGCCACCGTCGACGGGGACGACGGCACCGGTGATGTACGCGGCGTCGGGTGAGGCGAGGAACGCCACCACGCCCGCGATCTCGTCGGGGTCGGCCACCCGGCCCAGCGGTACGGCGGCGGCCAGATCGGCGAGGCGTTGCTCGCCGAGCGCGGCGGTCATGTCGGTGGCAACCGGGCCGGGTGCCACCACGTTGACGGTGATCGACCGTGAGCCGAGCTCGCGGGCCAGCGACCGGGCGAAGCCGACGAGTCCGGCCTTCGACGCCGCGTAGTTGGCCTGGCCGGCCGAGCCGAGCAGCGCGACCACCGACGACAGCAGCACGATCCGGCCGGTGCGGGCCCGGAGCATGCCCTGAGCGGCACGCTTGGTGACCCGGTAGGCGCCCGTGAGGTTGGCGTCGACCACGCCGGCGAAATCGGCTTCCGACATGCGCAGCAGCAGCCCGTCCTTGGTGACCCCAGCGTTCGAGACGAGCACCTCCACGTTGCCGCCGAAGTGCTCCTCGACGGCCGAGAACGCGGCGTCCACCTCGTCGCCCGACGTGACATCGCACTTCACCCCGAACAGGCCGTCGGGCGGCGGTGACGAGTTGTAGGTGACGGCCACGCGATCGCCGAGGTCAGCGAAGCGGCGGGCACAGGCGAGCCCGATACCCCGTGATCCGCCGGTGACGAGCACGATCCGACTCATCGGGCCGGTCCGCCCCACTGGAGGATGGCGCTGGCGGCGGTCATCCCGCCACCGAATCCGACCAGCAGCACGAGATCGCCGGGGGAGACCCGGCCGGCGTCGAGCGCGTCGGCCAGCGCGAGGGGGATCGTGGCCGACGAGGTGTTGCCGGTGCGGTCGATCACGATGGCGGCCCGCTCGATCGGGATGCCCAGTCGGTCGCATGCGGCCGAGATGATCCGGATGTTGGCCTGGTGCGGCACGATGAGTGCGATGTCGTCGATGGTCACGCCGGCGTGAGCCATCGACTTGGTGGCGGAGTCGACCATGATCCGCACGGCGCGTCGGAAGACCTCCTTGCCGTCCATGTGGATGGTCCCGCCCACGTCAGCCCACAGCAGGGGGAGTGCCGACCCGTCGGCGTCGAGGTCCCACCCGACGAGCTGACCAGGGCCGTCGGAGGCCTCGAGCACCACGGCGCCCGAGCCGTCGGCGAAGAGGGGCGCGGTGCCACGATCGTCCCAGTCGGTGATGCGTGAGACGGTGTCGGTGCCGATCACGAGCACCTTCTCGGCACCCATGGCCACCAGGCCGTGGGCGGTCACGAGCGCGTACATGAAGCCGGTGCACGCGGCGTTCACGTCGAACGCGCCACACCGGAGTCCGAGCTGATCCTGCACCGCAGCGGCGTTGCCCCACTGCTGGTCCGGTGTGCAGGTGGCGAGCACGACGGCGTCGATGGCAGCTGGATCCACCCCCGACCGCTCGATGGCCTGGAGACCCGACTCGACCGACAGACCGATCGTGGTGCCGCCCACGTGCCGCTGGGTGATGCCGGTGCGGGTGCGGATCCAGTCGTCGCTGGTGTCGAGCGTCTGCTCGAGATCGTGGTTGGTGACGATCTTGGGCGGGAGCGCAGTGCCCCAGCCCGTGATGACGGCGCCCTTGGTACCCGGTCGAATGGCTGGCATGTCGTCCTCCTCGTGCGTCCGTTCAGACCGATCGCAACCAGGCGATCGGCTGCCGAGGCGTGACCCGCTCGGTGGCCACGGCGATGTAGCTCTGCAGCACCCCGGCGAACGGCGAGCGGATCTCGTGGTCACCCACGTGGCCGATCACGGAACCGACCTCGATGGGGCTGCCGTCGATGATGTCGGTGGGCGTGAAGATGCCGGCGGCGGGGCTCACCACGATGCGCTCGACCGCGAAGAGGTGCTCGCCCTCGATGGTGGGCGTGGGCGCAGAGGTGGTGGCGCCGATCCACTCGAGCAATTTGTCGAGGTCTTCGGGGGTGGCCACCGAGATGGTGCGAGCGCCGGTGACCGTGCGCTTCGCCATACCGGTGAGCACCCCGCCCGGCCCGAGTTCGGCGAAGTCGGTGGCGCCCTGCTGTGCGAGCGAGAGCAGACAGTGTTTCCAGCGCACCGGGCTCGACAGCTGCGCGGAGAGGAGGCTGCTCCACTCGGCGCCGCGGGCGTGGGGGAGCGCATCGACGTTCGCGATCACCGGGATCTCGGTGTCGCGCAGGTCGGCGGCGGCGATGGCCGTGCGGAGCCGATCGCGGGCCGCGGTCATGTAGGGGGTGTGGAACGCTCCGGAGACCTGGAGCGACATGATCCGTTTGGCACCGAGGTCCTTGGCGTGGGCCGATGCGGCGTCGACGCCATCGGGCGATCCGGCGATCACGACCTGACCGGGGGCGTTGAAGTTGGCGATCCAGACGTCGTCGTCGGCCAACCGACAGGCGACATCGACCTGATCGTCGTCGAGTCCGAGCACGGCGGCCATCGTGCCGGGTCGAGCGAGGCCGGCGTCGTGCATGGCGTCGGCGCGTTCGGCAACGAGTGCCACACCCTCGCCGAAGCCGAGCGCACCGGTGGCGGCCAGGGCCGTGTACTCGCCGAGGCTGTGGCCGGCGCACACGTTCGCATCGACACCGAGTCGCTGGACGGCGTCGAGCACCATCAGGCTGGAGACGTAGGTGGTCAGCTGTGCGTTGCGGGTATCGCGCAGAGTGTCGGCGTCGGCGTCGAGCAGCAACTCGGCCACGTCGCGGCCGGCGGTCTCGCTCGCCTCGTCGACGAGTTCCCAGCTCTCGTGATCGCGCCATGGGCGACCCATCCCAGGGCGTTGCGACCCCTGACCGGGGAAGGTGAAAGCGAGCATCGGGGCGAGGCTAGACGCATCGCGCCCCGTCGATCTTGCTACCCATCGGTAACGCCGCCGGATCATCGGCATCGGGCCATCGGCAACGAGCCATCGGCAACGACGTCGGTGGCGGCTAGCCTGACCCGCTGCGCCCCGGTGGCCCAACTGGCAGAGGCAGCGGTCTCAAACTCCGTACGGTGTGGGTTCGAATCCCACCCGGGGCACGCACGGTCTGGTCACCCGGGTGCGGTGGGGAGCACGAGCACATCGGCGAGCTCGGTCCGTCCGGCGATGCCGAGCTTCGTGTACACCCGCGTCAGCCGGTTGTCGACGGTCCGCCGCGACAGGCCGAGTCGGTCGGCTATGTCCTGACTGCTGGCACCGCGGGCGGCCAGCAACGAGATCTCCCGCTCGCGTGGCGTGAGGCCCACATCGAGGGCGAGCTCGGTGAGCACGGGAGTGGCCGCGCCGGCCGCCTCCGGCAGCACCGCTGCGCCCATCGCTGCTGCCCGTCGGGCGCTCTCGGCGCGCCCGGCCCGTCGGTGATGCTCGGCGGCCTGAGCGGCTGCCTCGGCGGCCAGCAACCGATGGCCCGACGATCCGAAGCGCCGGGCGACCGTGATCAGTGACTCGGCGTCGCGCCCGGCGACGGCATCGGCGTGATCCGCCAGGAGCGCGACCCTCTCGACACCGGTGCTGGCCGCGATGCGACGGAGCCGCGGCGCGGCGCCGTCGGCCCGACCGAGGCGAACGGCCACGTGCCAGGCGTCGACGGCCCATCCGGGTACGCCGTCGCGGTCGGCCCGGTCACCTGCGTCGATCGCCTGCTCGGCGGCTGCGTCGGTGCCGTGCTCGTGCGCTGCCAGCCATGCCCGCACCGTCGCGTCGCGTGACTCGATGCGGCGCGTGGTGCGCCAGGGGTCGGGCACGGTGTCGAGGTGCTGGCGCGATCGGTCGACGTCGCCCATCACCGCAGCGGCGTGCGCTGCTTCGACCCGGGCGAGCGGGCCCAGCGCGAGGGGATCGGCGGCGGTGCACAGCTGCACCACGTCGTCGGCCAGCACCGCACTGAGACGGACGTCGCCCTCGGCCATCGCCAGTTGGGCGGCAAGGAGGGTCCAGAGCGCCACGCTGTCGATCGCATCGTGGGCCAACGCCAGCGCCCGCCGTTCCCGGCACAACCGGCGGGTGCGGTCGAGCTCGCCGGCGAGCAGGAAGCCGGCGCAGCTGTTGGCATGCAGCAGATCAGCGGTGTTCGGGGGCGCACCGGCGGCGCGATCGAGGAGGTCGAGGCCCGCCTGTACTTGTGTGTGCACTGCGTCCGGCTGCAGCCTGAGCGCGTCGGCGAGGCTGCCGCTGGTGAGTGCGAGCAGCCGGGTGCCGTCGGAGGCGTGGCCACTGTCGACCAGGCGAGTGGCGCCTTCGGCGGCCTCGTCGAGTTGGCCGAGCAGCATGTGGAGCAGGCTGGTCGCGGCGGCCACCTCGTCGCGGAGTGCCGGGGGCAGATCTGGGCGGTCGAGTTCCGTCGCCAGGAGGGCGAAGGCCTCGTCGAAACGTGCCAGTGGTGCCACCAGGAGGTTCGCGATCGCGATCACCGCTCGGATGCGGAGGGCCGGTTCCGTCGACGTCCGTGTCGGTGTCTCGGGGGGCGGCTCGAGCAATCGGCGCAGGTGGCCCAGTGCCTCGTCGACCTGGCCGAGCGTCGCCTGCGCCATGCCGAGCGCGAAGGTGGCCCGTGGCTCGTCCCCGGACATCGATGCCTGCCGGGCGAGACGGACGGCCAGCGGTGCGGCCGTCCGCTGGAGTGCGAGCTCGGCCGCACCGATCAGCTCCTCGGTGGTCGCGAGCCCGCCGTCGAGGCGCCACGCCGCCAGCCGGAGCGGATCGACCGCGGCGATGCCTCGACGGTGGACGGCCGCGCACAGCTCGCGGGCGATCGCAGCGCGCCGGCCCTGGGGGAGGCCCGCCCGGAGCACCTCGCCGTAGAGCGGGTGCACGAAGGTGAGCGTGGGGGTGTCGGGGTCGTCGTCACGCAGCTCGATCACCCGGGCCCGCTCCAACGTGAGCAGGTCGTCGGGGTCGATCACGTCGCGGAGCAGGTACGGGTCGACCGGATCGGCCATCGTGAGCAGCTCGACGGCCGCCCGCGCCGTGTCGGGGAGTCGGGCGAGACGGGAGTCGACGAGATCGACCAGCCGGGTGGACGAGGGCAGCTCACCATCGAGGAACCACCGGCTGTCGTGGGCGACGAGTGCTCCCGACTCGGTGCCCGCCAGCACCAGCTCGCGCACCAGCAGCGGGTTCCCCTGCGACAGCGTCCACACGATGTGCTCGGTCCGTGCTTCGAGCGGTCCGCCGAGCAGCGAGGCGAACAGCTCGGCGGTGTCGGTGCGGCCGAGCGGCCCGAGTTCGATGCGCTCGCACCCGGCACCGGTCCACAGGGCGTCGATCGCGTCGGGTGGACGGTTGCCGCTGCGGACCGTGGCGATCACGACCGCTGCGCCGAGCACGACCAGCTGGTGCATCACCCCGGCGGAGAGTGGGTCGAGCAGGTGGGCGTCGTCGACCACGAGCACCGGGCGAGCGGTCGCATCCTTCGTGCTGTCGGTGGAGTCGGCCTCGCCGGTGAGGGCCCGGCGCACGGCGCCGAACGCGAGCGCGGCCACCGCGGGGCTGGCGGCTGCCTGTTCCACCTCGGTGCCGAGCGGTATCAGCGGCCCGAGCGCCACGGTGGCGGCTGCCTCGGTGACGGTGACGCGATGGACGGGGCCCGGCGAACAGGACACGGCTTCGGCCACCAGGTGTGACTTGCCGACGCCCGCGTCGCCGATCACCACCGCGCCGGCACCGCCGGCCAGGATCCGGCGGAGGCGGGTGATCTCCTGGGTCCGCCCGACCAGTACGGGTGACATGGAACGAGGATAGTCGCTGTCGTGGCGGCCGGATTGGTCGCATGAGTAGCGCGTTGCTCTCGTCGCGGTCGCGGCCGTGTTCCACAGTTGCTCGGGGCGGTCGATGTCGGAGGAGCAGTGTGACGACCAGCAGTCTGAGGAGCAAGGTCCGCGGGACGGCAGCCGTCGTGATCGTCATGGCACTCGCGGCGTGCGGGAGCGACAGTGGATCGACCGACCCCGCACCGGAGGCCGGGGGCGAGACGACGGAGACCACCTCACCGTCGCCGACCGTCGAGGACGCTGGCGATGCTCCCGGAGAGGCCGACATCGCAGACGTGGCTGGGGATGATCACGAGGTCGATGCTGCTGACAGCGACGTGCCAGGTGACACCGACGTGCCGGGTGATCAGGACGTGCCAGGTCACCAGGACATGCCCGCTGGCGTGGACGAGATGGCCGTCGGGCCCGGAACGGCCACGGTGGTGGTGGACGGTGTGGCCCGGAGGATGGACGTGTCGTGTACACGGTTCTCGTCGTGGTTCGTGGTCGGTGCCGAGGAGCGTGGAGGTGACGAGTGGCGCTTCGGCGGAAGTTTCGACGTCGACGACCCCGACAGCTCGTCCATCGGCATCTCGCCGCCGCGCGCTGGCGCCATGCGCGAGGCCCGGCTCGGGGTGGGCGAGCTGCACGATGTCGTGGTCGGCGACGGTGTGGCGAGCGGAGCGGCGAGGGCGACGTTCCCGGAGGGCGACGGTGGTCTCGATGTGGTGTTCGAGCTGGAGTGCCCGCTCGACGATGCCGAGCTCCCCGTCAGCCTCCAGGAGCCCGAGGACGCAGATGCGCAGGCGACGGTGTCACTCGGTGGCGAGACGGTGGTGTTCGCCTTCGAGCCCCTCGGTCTGTGCACGCTCCGTGCCGACGGTCGCGGCTTCAACGTCTTCAGCCTCCCGAGTGTCGACGGCGATCTGGCGCTCGAGGTGATGCTGGTGCGGCGCGCCGGCGAGGACTCCGTCGGCCTGTCCGTGTCGGAGAACGCGTCCGGCAGAGCCCTGCTGCCCGACGGCGACGTGCTCTGGGCAGCGGACTCGACGCGGCGGGGGACGATCGCCGCGTTGGAGGTGTCCGACGACGGTCGCTCCGTCAGCGGTGCCGG
>REDU01000136.1 GCA_007693335.1 Ilumatobacter sp.
GCCTACGCCGACGCTGCGTTCGACGACATCGTCGCCGCCGTCACGGCAGGCTGACCGACCCGTCGGCGGACTCGGCCACGAGCCCGTCGGCCAGCAGCGAGTCGACGATCCGGCGGTCGAACTCACCGCCGGGACGAGCGCCGT
Organism: Ilumatobacter sp.; assembly: GCA_007693335.1. GTDB lineage: Bacteria > Actinomycetota > Acidimicrobiia > Acidimicrobiales > Ilumatobacteraceae > SKSP01. The sequence continues at coordinate 145 of REDU01000136.1, forward strand.
GGCCCAGCGCGCGCAGCACCTGACCACGGGCCTGACGATCACTGCCCTCGTACGGGGCCTGCCGGGTACTCACCCCGGCCGAGCCCACCGACGGATCGGGAGCAGATCGTCCCGCCATCTCCCACGCGCACGAGCCCCGCAGGGGACACTCCTCGCATCGCGGCGACGGCCGACAGACCGTGGCCCCGAGATCCATCAGCACCTGGTTCCACACCCAGCCGTGGCCCTCCGGCACCAGGGCGTCGGCCGCCGCCTGCGCCCGACGAGCGGTCAGCCGCTCCCCCGCACAGCGGGCGAGCACCCGGGCGATGTTGGTGTCGACCACCGCCACGTCGTGCTCGAACGCGAACGCCAACAGCGCCCGGGAGGTGTACGGCCCGATGCCGGGCAGCGTCTGCAGGGTGTCGAGATCAGCGGGGATCGTGCCGTCGTGGAGATCACGGACCACCACCGCGGTGGAGTGGAGGTTGCGGGCGCGACGCGGGTACCCGAGTCCCTGCCACAGCCGGAGCACATCGCCGAGCGGCGCGTCGGCGCACGTCGTGGGGTCGGGGAAGTGGTCGAGGAACTCCCGCCAGCGGGGCACGACCCGATCGACCTGGGTCTGCTGCAGCATCACCTCGGCCACCAGGATCCGCCACGGGTCGCGGGTGTCACGCCAGGGCAGCTCGCGCAGACGCGGTACTCCCCATGCCAGCACGGGACCCGGATCGATCGGCAGGACGGGTCAGTCCCAGGCGGCGTCGGCGTCGTAGGGCCGCTCGCGGGAGGGGGCGTGGTCGCGCTTCCAGATCAGCACCTTGCGACGGAAGTAGCAGACTTCCTGACCGTCCTGGTTGAAGCCCTTGGTCTCGACGGTGACGACCCCGCGGTCGGGCTTCGACGACGACTCCTTCACCTCGAGCACGCGGGTCTCGGCGTGGATGGTGTCGCCGTGGAAGGTGGGGAACTTGTGCTGCAGCGTCTCGACCTCGAGGTTCGCGATCGCGGCACCGCTCACATCGGGCACGCTCATGCCGAGCACCAGCGAGTACACGAGGTTGCCCACCACCACGTTGCGGCCCTGCACGCTCCCGCTCGCGAACCAGTCGTTCGTGTGGAGCGGATGGTGGTTCATCGTGATCATGCAGAAGAGGTGGTCGTCGTACTCGGTGATCGTCTTGCCCGGCCAGTGGCGCAGCACGTCGCCCACCTCGAAATCCTCGAGGTGGCGGCCGAATGGTCGTTCGTGAACCGTCATGGTGGCGACGTTACCGCTCGGTCCGACCGTCGGTGGCCTCCGGGTCGCCGTCGGCTTTCCGGCTGAAGCGCAAGATGAAGTCGACACGGTTCTCGGTGGTCTCGGCCTCCGCCAGGTCGCGCAGCCTCAACAGCCGGTCACGTCGTTCGATGCTCCACGGCCCGACGCGCAGCGACAGGTACATGATGCCGCCGAGCACGATCGGGAAGAAGAACTGCGCGATCCGGTACGAGGCCGTGCCGAGCGTGGCCGTGCGCCGAGGGATGCCGAAGCCGACGAGGGTCGAGATGTAGGTGGCCTCCACGATCCCGAGCCCGCCGGGGGTGATCGGGATGGCGGCCAGGATGTTCGCGAGGCCGAACGCCACCACGAGCGCGTCGAAATCGACCGATGCCCCGAAGGCCCGGATGAAGACCCACAGTGCCGCCATGTCGAAGATCCACTGCAGTGCGGCCCACTGCACGACCTTGCGCAGCAACACGCGGTCGCTCACGAGATCTTCGACGCGCTCGCCGAGCTGCCGGAGCACGATGGCGGCCCGGTCGTCGTTGAGCTTGGACTTGCGGGCGATCCAGCGGATGGCGCGCTCGGATCGTCCGTTGCCGTCGATCAACCCGAGCACGAGTACCGCAGCCACCCCCATGATCACGAGGCCGACCAGCGCGCCAGCGGCATAGATCGCGTTGACCCCACGGATCGGGATCGAGATCAGCAGTCCGAACCAGAAGATCAGGTTGAGCACGATGGCCGAGCCCAGACCGGCAGTGGCGAGCGCGAACCCGGCGTCGGTGCCGCGCACGCCCGACAGGGTGAGGAGGCGATAGCCGAGCGCCGAGCCGGCAGCGCTCCCACCGGGCACGATGTTGGCGAGCGCCCGCGTGCTCATCTGGATCCGGAACATCCGGAACTGGGTGATGTGCGAGCCGTGCTCACCGAGCGCCGCTTTCGTGAGCGCGGAGTAGCACGAGAGCGAGCAGATGTAGAGCACCAGTCCGACCAGCAGCAGCGCGGGCTGTACCCGACTCAGGTCGGTGGCGGCCTGACGGAGACCCGGGATCAGGGGGAGGATGAAGAAGTAGACGACGAACGCGAACGCCAGGAGCTTGAACGTGAACCGGACTGGTCGCCGTCGCGGGATGGGCCGCGAGGGATCGACGGGCAGCGCCGGGAGCTCGCCGGTCGCGAGCGGTTCCTCCGGGGGCGGGGTGTTCGTGGACGTCATCGTCGGGACGGCCACCATCGGGAGATGGCGTTCACGCGGCGACACTATTGCGCGGCCACCGCCCGTGTGCGCCGCCGCCCGTCACGGAGCACGCACACGGGCGGTGGCCCGACAGGGGGCCATGAGCTGCCTCCCTGGGTGACATTCGTAGACCAATCACCACTCGATGTCCACCGACCGGGCCGTTCCACGCCCGATCTTGAGCGGGGTTTGACGGTTCACGACCCCGAACCACCACCGGCGGTCAGGCGACCACGGGTTGCGAGCGACGCTCGCTCAGGGTCCGACGAGGAGGTCGGCCAGGAGGCGGAGACCGTCGAGGTCGTGGACGTCCTCGTCGAGCAACGGCAGCTCGTTGACCGCCGCCGGAGCGGCGTCGGCCATGAACGGCGCCAGCTCGGCCCGCTCGGCGTCGGCCAACGCCGTGAGATCGCGATGATGGGCGAGCTGATCGGAGAACGGCCCGGGTCCGAGCACCTCGGGATCGAGGTCACCGGTGAGCGCCTCGATGGTCTCGGGACGGGGGTGCACCATGTTGACGACCACGCCCCCCACCGGGAACGAACCGTCACGCAGGCCGTCGAGCAGGAACGACGACTCGGAGATCGCCTCGGCCCGTGGGCTCGTGACGACCACGAATCGCGTGCGCTCGGCACGGAGCAGACTGGACACCTCGTCGGCCCGACGGCGCAGCCCCTCCTCCATGCTCGAGATCGACCGGAAGAACTCGAGCGTGTCCTCGACGATGCGCGGACCCGCCAGCTTGCGGACCGTCCAGAGGAACGCCGACGACGCGGCGTTGGCGACGCGGGCGAAGGTGCGTCCGGGCACGGTGAGGGCCCGGTACACCGGGTGACCGAGGAAGCCCGACAGTCGCTGGGGCGCCTCGAGCAGATCGAGGGCGTGTCGCGACGGTGGGGTGTCGATGATGACGAGATCGAAACGGCCGCTCGCGTGCAGCTGGTGCAGCCGCTCGATCGCCATGTACTCCTGCGCGCCGGCCAGCGCACCGGTGATGGTGCGATAGACCGGGTTCCGCAGGATCGCCTCGGCGCGTTCGGCGTCGGGGGCCTCGTTGCGCACGAGCTGGTCGAACGTGGCCTCGGCGTCGAGCATCAGCGCCCACAGCGACCCCTCGCTGTTGTCGGCGCCGTCGGTTGCGCCCTCGACCTCGGAGGGCTCCGACGCGGACGCGTCGATCCCCAGCGCGTCGGCCAGGCGACGCGCCGGGTCGACCGTCACCACCACGACCGTGCGGCCGCTGCGTGCCGCCGCGAGACCGAGAGCGGCGGCACACGTGGTCTTGCCGACACCGCCGGGGCCGCACGTGACGAGCAGGTGGGCGTCGTCGAGCATCTGACGGAGCGCAGCGGCACCGTCGAGCTGCTCGGCCGGACCAGTCACGTCGCCGGCGCTCACACCGGCGCCGCCCGCAGCCGTTCGGCCAAGATGGCCAGCTCGGCGGGGCCGAGCTGGGTGGTGGTGAGACGCGGCAGCTCGATGAGCGGGGCGCGCACCGACGACGTCACCCGTTCGATCTGCTCTCGCTGCTGCTCCAGGCGGGCCCGACCGAACGCGACCGAGCCGGCGAGCGCGGCGGCCACCGCGTTGGGGAGTTTCACGCCCTGGTTCTTGGCGGCGGTGCGCGGTTGCACCGACATCCCGGGGCGGTCGGGCCAGCAGGCGTTCACCACGACGGGCCCGAGCGACATCAGGAGTTCGTCCTGCAGGTCGACCGCCAGCTCGATCACCTCGTTCACGGGGGTCTCCTCGGCCAGGGTCACGAGCACGGCCTGGCACCGCTCCGCATCACCGAGCATGGCCGACACCTCCTCGGCCTGTTCGCGCACGGCACCGTCGGTCACCACCTCGAGCAGCGCGGCCGGCGACCGCAGGAACGGTGCAGCGTGGCCGGCGGGTGGGGCGTCGACCACGATGAGGTCGGCGGCCCGGGTGCGCTCGAGTTCCTTGATCTTGCCGAGCACCAGCAGGTGCTCGAGGCCCGGTGTGGCCGCCGCGATCACGTCGAGCGACGCCGCCGACGCGGCGCGACGCACCAGTCGCGGCACCTTCTTGAGCTCGAGGTAGTCGGCGAACGCCCCGGACGCCGGGATCGTGCGCCCGCGAACCGTGCCCCCGCCCTTGACACGGTTGAGCACGACGGTCTCGTCGGTGAGCGGCGGACCACCCAGGAGCGGGCCCACACCCGTCCGCCCGTCGATCGAGATGAACAGGACATCGGCGCCCTGCTGGGCCGCCACGAGGGCCAGCGCCGCGGCCACCGTGGTGGAGCCGACGCCGCCCTTACCCGCCACGACCGCCACCCGCGCGTCGGTCACCCAGCTCGGCTGCATCGAACGCATCGTACCGCTCGACGTTCGGGGTCGGGCGGAGTCAGGCCCGGTCGAGATCGATCCACTTGTGGCCCGATCCACCGGGAGGCGGCGCGAGCGCGCGGGCGAGCGCGTCGTCGACGTCGGTGGCCCGCTGCGCGAGCGCGCGATGGGCCGGGCGGACGAAGCCGGCCTCGACCGCACCGTCGAGGAACCCGAGGAGCGACGCGTAGAAGTCGCCCACGTCGAGGAACACCACGGGCAGGGCGAGCAGCCCGAGCTGGTTCCACGTGAGCACCTCGAGCACCTCCTCGAACGTGCCGAAGCCACCGGGCAGCGCGATCACGCCATCGGCCAACTCGGCCATCCGGGCCTTGCGCTCGTGCATCGACCGGGTCACCTCCAGCCGGGTCAGCCCGGTGTGACCCACCTCGCGGTCGATCAGGTGCCCGGGCATCACCCCGATCACCTCCCCGCCGGCGTCGAGTACGGCGTCGGCCAGCACGCCCATCAGTCCGACACGGCCCCCGCCGAACACCAGCCCGACACCACGCTCGGCCATCGCCGCACCCAGATCACGCGCCGCGGCGGCGTACGCGGCCGCTGTGCCGGCGTTCGAGCCGCAGAAGACGCAGACGCGCCGCGCGGATGACGTCGGTTCGGACCGTTCGTTCGGCGTTGAGGTCACGCGTCACACGATGTCATCCGCGATCGACCGGGCTCCACCCCGTTACCAGGCAGTAAGTTCCGGGCATGGCCGACTCGACAACGCCTCCCGATCTGCAGACCGCTGCCGAGGTGATCGATCTCGCCGACCGCGTGGTCGGTAAGGCGGTCCGCCACCTCGCCGAGATCGGCGGCCCCGACACCCATCAGGTGCTCGGCTACGACCTCGCCCACGCCGCCTCGGGTGTGGCCACCGCGAAGTCGCTGCTCGACTACGCGAACAAGGGCGACATCGAGGCCCGCATCACGTGCGCCTTCGTGGCCGACATGATCCACGACCTCATCACCCGCCTGGCCGGCCGTGAGCACGTGTGGGGCCTCGAGACCGCACCGCTGCGCGACGCCCACGGGTTCCTCGCCACGTACCGCGACCCCGAGTTCCTCTCGTCGCTGGCCGAGACCGCCGGCCCGCGCCACCTCGACGACGACATGGAGATGGTGCAGGACACGTTCCGTTCGTTCGCCGCGAACGTGATCGCACCACACGCCGAGCACGTGCACCGCACCAACGCCGACGTGCCCGAGGAGATCGTGTCGGGCCTGGCCGAGATCGGTGCGTTCGGTCTCAGCGTGCCCGCCGAGTACGGCGGCTACAGCGAGGGCGGCGACGACGAGTACACCGCCATGGTGGTGGCCACCGAGGAGCTCAGCCGGGCCAGTCTCGGCATCGGCGGCTCACTCATCACCCGACCCGAGATCCTCACGCGGGCCCTCGTCAAGGGCGGCACCGAGGCCCAGAAGCAGGAGTGGCTCCCCAAGCTCGCCACCGCCGAGGTGATGCCGGCGGTGGCCGTGACCGAACCCGATTACGGCAGCGACGTGGCCGGTATCAAGGTGACCGCCACCGAGGCGCCGGGGCCCGGCGGGGCACCTGGCTACGTGATCAACGGCGTGAAGACGTGGTGCACGTTCGGTGCTCGCGCCGACGTGCTGGCGTTGCTCGCCCGCACCGATCCCGACCGCTCGAAGACCCACCGCGGTCTCAGCCTGTTCATCGTGCCCAAGCCCCGCGGTGACGCCCACGGCTTCGAGTTCACGCAGGATCCGGTGGCCGTCGACGGGGGCGATCGCATCGGCAAGATGGAGGGTCGCCCGATCGACACCATCGGCTATCGCGGCATGCATTCCTACGAGATCGCCCTCGAGGACTGGTGGGTGTCGGCCGATCACCTCGTGGGTGAGGCCGAGGGGCTCGGTCGCGGCTTCTACCACCAGATGGAGGGCTTCGAGAACGGCCGGCTCCAGACCGCCGCCCGCGCCGTGGGCGTGATGCAGGCCGCCTACGAGTCGGCGCTCGACTACGCCCAGAACCGCAACGTGTTCGGCACGAACATCGTCGACTACCAGCTCACCCGGGCCAAGCTCGGTCGTATGGCCGTGGTGATCCAGTCGGCCCGCCAGTTCTCGTACGCGGTGGCCACGTTGATGGCCAAGGGTCAGGGCGCCATGGAGGCCTCCATGGTCAAGGCCTACGTGTGCAAGGCCGCCGAGTGGGTCACCCGCGAGGCCATGCAGATCCACGGCGGCATGGGCTACGCCGAGGAGTACACGGTGAGCCGGCTGTTCGTCGACGCCCGGGTGCTGTCGATCTTCGAGGGTGCCGACGAGACCCTGTGCCTCAAGGTGATCGCCCGACGCCTCGTGGCCGACGCCACCACCTCCTGAAACCCCCGAACTGTCTGTCGGGATCCGGTGGATCCGCCACCCTGCCCCGGACAGTTCGGCCGTCAGAGCAGGTCGGCGAGGGAGCGGATGCGAGCGACGTCGAGTTCGGGGTGGTCGTCGAAGGGATCGAGCAGGATCGGGTGCAACCCGGCCGCGGTCGAGCTCTCGACGTCCATGGTGACCGAGTCACCGATGTAGGCGATCCGGTGACGCTCGACACCCTCGAAGTGGACGAGCGCGTGGTCGAAGATCGCCGGATCGGGCTTGGCGATGCCGACCACGTGGCTGTCGATCACGCACCGCACCCGGGTACCGGCGCCCGCCCCCACCTGGCAGATGGCCGCTCGACGGAGCGCCGCCTCGATCTGACCGCTGGCGTTCGAGACCACCCCCACCGGTCGCTGCGCCGCCAGCGTCGCCAGCGCGGTGGTGCTGTCGGCGATCGGGTAGCGCCACAGTCGCGCCGTCCGCGTGCTGCCGAGCAGGTCGGCCGCCTCCTCGACGTCGTGGTCCGGCACGCCCACGACGCGCACGTAGGCGACGTCGTACACGGTCCACTCCGGCTCGCCGGCACGCGCCCGCGACTTGGCGGCCATCCCCGCGTAGTGCGCCCGGCGGTGCAGCTCGAGGTCGTCGTGGCCGCCGAAGACGGCCAGGAGCGGGGCGAGCACCGTCGGATCGGGCAGCACGAGCACACCGCCGGCGTCGAACAGATAGGCGTCGAAGCTCATCGGGGGTCCGGGCGTCAGCCGCCGAGCTCTCCGAGCCGTTCCAGGCTGATGTCGCAGGTGTCGAACACCTCGAAGATTGCGGCCTGGTCGTCGGTACCGAGCGTCTCGATGGCGATGTCGGCGGCGATGCACCGGGCCTCGGTCTCGGTGAACCCGCTGGCGACCAACTCGTCCACCAGCTGGTCACGGGCCGAACCGGCACCGAAGTCGAACGCGTCGTCGGTCCCGCCGGCGTCACGCTCGTCGAAGCCGCACTCGCGCACGTTGTAGTTGCGGACCCGCTCGGAGGCGGTGTCCATCGCTCCCTCCCGGCCCGACATGAACGACAGGTCGACGTCGAGGAAGCTGTAGTCGGCGTCGGCGAGGGCGTCGTCGATGTCTGCCACACCTGCGTACAGGGTCTCGATGTCGTCGCTGATCTCGTCGGGCGCCACGGCACGAACCTCGTCGACGGCCTCGCGGAACCGCGAGTAGGCGACCTCGATCCCCTCGGGATCGAACGGGTCGATGGCGTCGAGATCGTCGCTCAGCGAGTTGATGTTCTCGGCACGCTCGCACCACTCGTCGGTGGACAGCGCGCCACCGGCGTCGTCACCCCCGCATGCAGCGAGGGCGAGCACGAGGGCGGTCGGGGCCACGAGGCGGGCGAGTCGGCGGATCACGTCGGCGAAGCTACCGCAGGCTCGCGACGGCGCGTGGTCGCCGATCGTCAGAGTGTCGAGCGGAACAGGCCGGTGGTTCGCTCCCAGGCTTCGGCACTGTGTGCTGCGTCGTACACGTCGGGCCGGGTGTCGTTGAAGAACGCGTGCTGACAGTTCTCGTGGATGTGGAGCGTGGCATCCTTGCCGAGACCGCGCAGCTCGGCTTCGAGCGCACGGGTGCCTTCGGGGGCCGCGAAGTCGTCGAGCTCGGCGTACTCGCCCACCACCTTGGCCTCGAGCGCCGACCAGTCGGGTTGCGCCGACGGCCACGGGATGAGGCCGTAGTAGGGGGCAGCCGCCGCCACGGCGTCGGGACGATGGCACGCGAGCACGAGCGCCAGACCGCCACCCATGCAGTAGCCGACCACCCCGACCTTGTCCCTCCCTGAGCGCGCTTGCAGCAGGTCGACGGCGCCGGACATGTCCTTGGCGGCGGTGTCGATGTTGAGCGCCATCATCAGCTTGCCGGCCTCGTCGGGTTCGGTGGTGGACTCGCCGCGGTAGAGGTCGGGGGCGAGCGCGGTGAAGCCGGCGGCGGCGAAGCGGTCGGCCACGTCGACGATGTGCGGGACCAGACCCCACCACTCCTGGATCACGATCACACCAGGTCCCGACCCGCTCTCGGGCGTGGCGAGGTAGCCCGTCGCGGTGTCGCCGTTGCTGCTGAAGGTCACCTGTTCTCCCATGCGTTGCACGGTAGACGGATCTTTGTACGGGAACAAAGGCACGTCTGTTCACCATCGCAGGTGTCGAATACGCTCGGGGGATGACCCAGCTCGATCCCGCCCCCTCGCCGTACCTGGCCGACGCCCACGCCAACGACCGGGCGCACGTGTTCCACTCGTGGTCGGCCCAGGGCCTGATCGATCCGGTGGTGATCGCGGGCGCCTCGGGGTCGAGGTTCTGGACCGACGACGGCACCACCTACCTCGACTTCACGAGCCAGCTGGTCAACATGAACATCGGCCACCAGCACCCCAGGATGGTGGCCGCCATCAAGGAGCAGGCCGAGCGACTGTGCACGGTGGCGCCGATCTTCGCCAACGACATGCGCAGCGAGGCCGCCCGGCTGATCGCCGAGCGCGCCCCCGGCGACCTCGACATGGTGTTCTTCACCAACGGCGGCGCCGAGGCCGCCGAGAACGCGGTGCGGATGGCGAAGATGCACACCGGACGCCTCAAGGTGCTCACCACGTACCGGAGCTACCACGGCGCCACCGCCGGAGCGATCAGCCTCACCGGCGATCCGCGGCGCTGGGCCAACGAGCCGGGCATGCCGGGCGCGGTCAAGTTCTGGGGTCCGTACACCTACCGTTCGGCGTTCCACTCGGCCGACGACGCCCAGGAGTGCGAGCGGGCGCTGCAGCACCTGTCCGACGTCCTGATGGTCGAGGGGCCCCACACGGTGGCGGCCATCGCCCTCGAGTCGGTGGTGGGCACCAACGGCATCCTCGTGCCTCCCCCCGGCTACCTGCAGGGCGTGCGCGACCTGTGCGATCAGCACGGCATCGTGATGATCTGCGACGAGGTCATGGCCGGGTTCGGCCGATGCGGCGAATGGTTCGCCGTGCAGCACTGGGACGTCACACCCGACCTCATCTGCTTCGCCAAGGGCGTGAACTCGGGGTACATCCCTCTCGGCGGGGTCGTGATCAGCCAGCGCATCGCCGACACGTTCCGCGAGCGGGCGTTCCAGGGCGGGCTCACCTATTCGGGTCATCCGCTCGCCTGCGCCACCGCGGTCGCCAGCATCAACATCTACGAAGACGAGGGCGTGATCGACCACGCCCGCCACCTCGGCACCGATGTCATCGGCCCGGCACTGGCCGAGATCGCCGAGAAGCATCCGAGCGTGGGTGAAGTGCGGGGCCTCGGCGTGTTCTGGGCGATCGAACTGGTGAAGGACCGCGCCACCCGTGAACCGCTCGTGCCGTACAACGCGGCCGGCGCCGACGCCAAGCCGATGGCCGATGTGGCCGCGGCGTGCAAGCAGCGCGGCCTGTGGCCGTTCACCCACTTCAACCGGATGCACGTGGTGCCACCGTGCACCATCAGCGACGACGACGCGAGAGAGGGCCTCGCCATCATCGACGAGGCCCTCTCGGTGGCCGATGGTTACGTGACCGGCTGAGCGGTCACGAACCGAGGGTCACGCAACGACGATCATTCGCCGCCTTCGCGCAGCTCGACCTCGATCGGGCTGAAGCCGCTCCCGCCCGTGTCGACGCCGCGGTCCTGGGCCAACGCCAGTGCCTCGGTCACGATGTCGTTGGTGAACGCATCGGGGCTCGGGGCTTCGGCGAGCACCGTGGCACCCTCGAGGTTCGCGGTGTTCTGCGCGATCTCGACGGTGCGGTCCCACGCCGCCTGATCGGTGATGCCGATGTCGCTGGCGGCCGGCCAGATGAGCTTGTTGACCTCGTTCATCATCCACAGCTGATGGCTCTCGCCCAGCTGCGAACCCGCATCGGTCACGATGGTGGCGCACGCCTCGGGGTTGTCACGGCAGAACGCCCAGCCCTCGATCGACGCCGCCACGAACCGCACGGCGATGTCGCGGTACTCGGCGTCGTCGACCAGCTTCTGGGCATCGGCCCAGATGGCGTCCTGGAGCATGCCGACGCCCACCTCTTCGTAGCTGATGACGTTGAAGTCCTCCGGCTGGTACAGCTCACCGGTCTCGGGGTTGATGGCCTCGAGCACCTGGGCGTACTCGTTGTACGTCATCGCCTGCGCCGCGTCGATGTCACCCTCGAGCAGCGCGACCATGTCGAACTGCTGCTGGACGTGCTCCACGTCGGTGGCCGGGTCGAGGCCCGCCTCGGTGATGGCAGCGAACACCTCGTACTCGTTGCCGAATCCCCAGTTGCCGACCCGCTTACCCTCGAAGTCTTCCGGGGTGGTGATGCCTGCCTCGACGAACGACACCTGCAACGTGCCGGAGCGCTCGAAGATCTGGGCGATGTTCACGATGTCGGCGCCGGCCTCGCGGCTCTGCAGTGCCTTGGGCACCCACGCGATGGCGAAGTCGACGGCACCGTCGGCCAGCTGCTGCTGGGGCACGATGTCGACGCCGCCCTCGGCGATGGTGACGTCGAGGCAGTAGTCGTCGTACATGCCCTCGGAGATGGCGGCGTAGTAGCCACCGAACTGGGCCTGCACGAACCACTGCAGTTGCAGCGTGACCGAGTCGACGGTCTCGCACTCGCCGGCGTCGTCGCCCGCATCGTCAACGATGTCGTCGACGGCATCCTCGATGTCGTCGACGACATCATCGACGGCGTCGACGGCGTCATCGACGGCATCTTCGATGTCTTCGACGACATCATCGACGGCCGGCACGGCGGCGTCGTCGTCGCCGCCGCACGCGGCAACCACGAGCGAGAGCGCGGCGAGGCCGGCCGTGGCGATGGTGAGGCGCGAGCGCCCCCTGGTCCTGATGGTGTTCCTCATGTGGTTCCTCCCCCGGGGCCTGAGCCCCTGCTGTCGTCACCACGACTGGTGTGGTGACGTGATGTGGTGATGTTCTCCATGGCGATGGAGACCAGGTAGAACGTGAGGCCGAGCAGGCACGCCCCGACGACGTAGGCCCAGGCCACCGCGTTCCGAGACGCTGCGATGTTGCTGACGATCCGGCTGCCGAGCCCGTTCTGCGGGCCGCCGAAGTACTCGGCCACGAACGCCGTGATGACGGCGGCGGGAGCGGCGATCTTCAGCGCCGTGAACAGGTACGGCACCGCGTTCGGGATGCGGGCCTTGCGGATCACCTCGACGGGCGTGGCGGCGTACGAACGCAGGAGCTCGAGGTGGATCGGGCTGACCTGGCGCAGCCCCTTGGCCACGTTCACGAGCACGATGAAGTAGACGACCAGGGTGACCATCAGCCGGCGCGGGATCTCCGAGGTGCTCGAGAACATGTTGTTGAACACCGCGACCAGCACGATGATCGGCACGGCGTTCAGCGCGATGGCCAACGGGGTGACCATGTCGTTGAGCAGCCGGAACCGCATCAGCAGGAAGCTGACCGCCACACCCAACACGGTGCCGACCAGCAGGCCGACGAAGGCGTTCGCGCCCGACACCCACGCCGCGTCACGGATGAGCGTGAGGTTGCCGGTGAACTCGGCCCAGATGCTCGACGGGGGCGGCAGGAAGTATGGCTTCAGGTCGAACACCTTCACGGCGCCCTCCCAGATCACGAGGAACGCGACACCGAACAGTGCGGGTGGCCACACCGCGTCGAGCACCCGCCGGGCCGAACCACCGACAGCGAGGGTGGCCGTGGTCATCGGTCGTCCACCCCCAGGAGTGGATGCCCGACCGCATCGGGATCGACCGTCTCGTGGTCGACGGTGGTGTCGTGGCCACCGTTGCGCAGGGCCTCGCGAACCTCGATGATCTTGCGGTAGAACGCGTCGTCTTCGCGGGTGTCGTCGTCGCGGTCGCGTCCGAGGTCGACATCGACCACGTCGGTGATCCGGCCGGGCCGGGGCGACATGACCACGACGCGATCCGACAGGTACACGGCCTCGGGGATCGAGTGGGTCACGAACACCACCGATGTGCGGGTCTCGTCGCAGATGCGCAGCAGTTCGGCCTGCATGTGCTCGCGGGTCATCTCGTCGAGCGCGCCGAACGGTTCGTCCATGAGCAGCAGCGGCGGATGGGCGGCCAACGCCCGGGCGATGGCGACGCGCTGCTGCATGCCGCCCGACAGTTGCCAGGGCCGGTGGTCGACGAAGTCGCCCAGCTTCACCAGCTCGAGCATCTCGCGGGCGCGGGCGGCACGACGCTTCTTGTCCCAGCCCTTCAGCTCGAGCGGGAGCTCGACGTTCTTCGCGACCGACCGCCAGTCGAACAGGCCCGCCTGCTGGAAGGCCATGCCGTACTCCTGGTCGAGCCGGGCCTGCGAGGCCGACTTGCCGTTCACGAGCACGTTGCCACTGCTCGGCTCGATGAGGTGGGCGATGAGCCGGAGCAGTGTCGACTTGCCGCAGCCCGACGGACCGATGAGCGATACGAACTCGCCCGGAGCGACCACGAGATCGACGTCGACCAGCGCATCGACCTGGTTGGCGGAGCCCCGGTTGAACACCTTGGACACGCCGGCCACGGCCACCGCCGGGTGCACCAGCTCCGACCTCATGTCGTGGCCCCCATCACGATGTCGGGCTCGGTGGGCGGCCGACCGCGCATCAGCAGCTTGTCGAGGAGCGCCACGATGCCGGCCATGCCGAGCCCCACCAGCGCCGCACCGAACACCGCCGTGTACACCTTGGCCGGGTCGGAGGTGGCCTGACGGGCGTACTCGATCACGAGACGGCCGATACCGCCCTGCAGCCCGGTGGAGATCTCGGCCACCACCACGCCGACCACCGACGCGGTGGCCGCCAGCCTGAGCGCCGGCACGATCTGGGGCACGGCCGCCGGGAACCGCAGCTTGAACAGCGACGACCGCCACGACGCCGCGTAGCTGTCCATCAACTCGAGCGCGGCGGGCGGCGACGACTTCAGGCCGCGCAGCGTGCCGACCGCCACCGGGAAGAACGCGAGGAACGCGCCGAGCACCGAGGCCGAGAGCCAACGCGGCCACACGAAGTCACCCACCTGCACCCGACCACCCCAGCTCACCACCAGCGGCGCCAGCGCGATCAGCGGCACGGTCTGGGAGACGACGAGGTAGGGCAGCAGCCCGCGCTCGACCACCCGGAAGCGGGCCATCAGCACAGCGAGCCCCACGCCCACCACCGCACCGATCGCGAAGCCGAGGAAGGCGAGCCGGAAGGTGAACCAGCCACCACCCAGCACCGTCTGCCAGATCCGGGTTTCGGAGCCGCGGCGGTCGGGTTCGGTGTAGCGGGCGAACATGTCCCACACATGGGGCATGACGTTGTCGTTGGCACGCGGCAGGATCCCCCAGCCGAAGATCTCGCCGCCACGCTGGGGGCCCACGAGCTTGTAGAACTCCCAGAGCACCGCCACGGCGAGCAGCCCGACGAGGGCGAGCGCGAAGGTGCGGAGGCGCCGCCGGGTCACTGCACCACCATCACTGACGGGCCTGCACCGTCTCGGCGATCCGGGGGATGATGTGCTCGCCATAGGCCTCGAGCGTGGCGTCCTTGCCGTCGTGCTGCAGGTACACGGCGAACTGGTCGACCCCGAGGTCGCGCAGCTCGTTCAACCGACGTACGTGCTCGTCGACCGGGCCGAGGATGCAGAAGCGGTCGATGATCTCGTCGGGCACGAAGTCGGTATGGGTGTTGCCCGCCTGACCGTGCTGGTTGTAGTCGTAGCCCGTGCGGCCCTTGATGTAATCGGTGAGCGCCTGGGGCACCGCGGCCGACTCGCCGTACCGCTCGACGATGTCGGCCACGTGGTTGCCCACCATGCCACCGAACCAGCGGACCTGGTCGCGCAGGTACTCGATGTCGTCACCCACGTACGCGGGGGCAGCCACACAGATCGTGATGTCGTCGGGGTCGCGGCCGGCGGCCTCCGCGGCCGATCGCACGGCGCCGATGGTCCATTCGGTGATCGACGGATCGGCCAGCTGCAGGATGAAGCCGTCGCAGGTCTCGCCGATCTGGGCGAGCGCCTTCGGGCCGTAGCCGGCACCCCACACCTCGAGCCGGCTCTTGCCCGCCCACGGCAGGGTGATCATCGAGCCCTTGTAGTCGACGCTGCGACCGTTCGCGAGCTCGCGGATCACGTGGGTGGCCTCGCGCATCGTGGCGAGCGTGGTCGGCTTGCCGTTGGTGACCCGCACGGCCGAGTCGCCACGACCGATGCCGCACACGGTGCGGTTTCCGTACATCTCGTTGAGCGTGGCGAAGGTGCTCGCGGTGACGGTCCAGTCGCGGGTGGCCGGATTGGTGACCATCGGGCCCACCACCACGTTGCGGGTCTCGGCCAGGATCTGGCTGTAGATGACGTAGGGCTCCTGCCACAGGATGTGCGAATCGAAGGTCCACACGTGACTGAACCCGTAGGTCTCGGCCCGCTTCGCGAGGTCGACCACGCGGGCCGACGGCGGGGTGGTCTGGAGGACGACGCCGATGTCCATGCCGTGCTGTTGTGTCACCACGACCCCGATCAGCGGTTCTGCGGGAAGCCGAGGTCGACGGAGCTCGTGGCCGGATCGGGCCAGCGCGACGTGATCACCTTGCCGCGGGTGTAGAAGTTGATGCCCTCGGGGCCGTACATGTGGGTGTCGCCGAACAGGCTCGCCTTCCACCCGCCGAAGCTGTAGTAGCTGACGGGCACCGGGATCGGCACGTTGATGCCGACCATGCCCACCTCGATGTCGAACTGGAACTGGCGTGCGGCCCCGCCGTCGCGGGTGAACAGCGCCGTGCCGTTGGCGTACGGATTGGCGTTGATCATCTCGACACCGTCCTCGTAGCCCTTCACCCGCACCACCGACAGCACGGGACCGAAGATCTCGTCGTCGTAGCAGGCCATGCCCGGCTCGACGTGGTCGATCAGGCTCGGGGCGAGGAAGAAGCCCTC
Source organism: Ilumatobacter sp. (assembly GCA_007693335.1). Lineage (GTDB taxonomy): Bacteria > Actinomycetota > Acidimicrobiia > Acidimicrobiales > Ilumatobacteraceae > SKSP01. The sequence continues at coordinate 16,272 of REDU01000136.1, forward strand.
GGCCGGCACGTCGCCCGCACGGCCGTCGACCACCACGGTGGCGCCCGCCTCGGCGGCGCCCTCGACGTACCCGGCCACCCTGTCACGGTGCTCGCCGGTGATGAGCGGACCCATCTGGTTGTCGAGTTCGTGACCGTTGCCCACCGTGACCGCGGGGATCCGCTGGGCCACCTTGGCCACCAGCTCGTCGGCCACGGCCTCGGCGGCCAGCACCACGCTGATCGCCATGCAGCGCTCACCGGCCGAGCCGTACGCCGCGCTCACCGCCGCATCGGCCGCCATGTCGAGATCGGCGTCGGGGAGCACCAGCATGTGGTTCTTGGCGCCACCGAGCGCCTGCACCCGCTTGCCGTTGGCGGTGCCGGTCTCGTAGATGTACTTGGCGATGGGGGTGGAGCCCACGAAGCTCACCGCCGCGATGTCGGGGTGCTCGAGCAGGCGGTCGACCGCCACCTTGTCGCCCTGCACCACGTTGAAGCAGCCGTCGGGTAGGCCGGCCTTGGCGAGCAGCTCGGCCAGGAACAGCGACACCGACGGGTCCTTCTCGCTCGGCTTGAGCACGAAGGTGTTGCCGCACGCCAGCGCGTTGGCGAACATCCACATGGGCACCATGGCGGGGAAGTTGAACGGGGTGATGCCGGCCACCACGCCGAGCGGCTGGCGGATCGAGTAGACGTCCACCCCGCCGGCGGCCTGCTCGCTGTAGCCGCCCTTCAGCAGGTTCGGGATACCGCAGGCGAACTCGATGTTCTCGAGGCCACGGGCCACCTCGCCCAGCGCGTCGGACAGCACCTTGCCGTGCTCGTCGGTGAGGTACGTGGCGATCTCCTTGCGGTTCGCATCGACCAGCTCGCGGAGGTGGAACATGATCTCGGCCCGGCGCGAGAGGCTCGTGGCGCGCCAGGCGGGGAACGCCTGCTTCGCCGCCGCGACCGCGGCATCGACCTCGCCGGCACTGGCGAGGTGCACCGACCCCGACTGCTCGCCGGTGGCGGGGTTGTAGACCACGCCGGTGCGTCCGGACGTGCCGTCGACGGCCGAGCCGTCGATCCAGTGCCTGATCTCGTTCATGGTGTGCTCCTCGTTCTCTCGTGGGTCCGTCAGACCAGGTACTGGGACAGACCGCGCTTCACGTACTGGCCGTGACCGGCACGACCGTGGAACGTGTCGTTCTCCATCACGACGGCGCCGCGTGACATCACCGTGTCGACCTTGCCGTCGATCTCGAACCCCTCGTAGGCCGAGTGGTCCATGTTCATGTGGTGCTTGTCGTTCACGCCGATCCTCGTGGTCGAGTTCGGGTCCCACACCACGATGTCGGCGTCGGCGCCGGGGGCGATCACGCCCTTCTTCGGATACATCCCGAACATGCGCGCCGGGGTGGTGCAACAGGTCTCGACCCATCGCTCGAGCGACAACTCGCCGTTCACCACACCCTGGTAGATCAGCTCCATGCGGTGCTCGACGCCGCCGATGCCGTTGGGGATGGCGGAGAAGTTGCCGACCCCGAGCTCTTTCTGGTCCTTCATGCAGAACGGGCAGTGATCGGTCGACACCACGGCCAGCTCGTTCATGCGCAGGCCCTTCCAGAGATCGGCGTGGTGGTGCTCGTGCTTGGTGCGCAGCGGGGTGGAACACACCCATTTCGCGCCCTCGAACCCGGGCTGGGCGAGGTGGTCCTCGAGACTCAGGTACAGGTACTGCGGGCAGGTCTCGGCGAACACGTTCTGGCCCTTGTGGCGCGCCTCGGCCACCTCCTCGAGCGCCTCTGACGCCGACATGTGCACGATGTAGAGCGGCACGTTGCCGGCCACCTTGGCGAGCTGGATGGCCCGGTTGGTGGCCTCACCCTCGAGCTCGGCGGGGCGGGTGAGCGAGTGGAAGCGCGGGTCGGTGTCGCCACGGGCGAGCGACTGCGCCACGAGTACGTCGATGGCGATGCCGTTCTCGGCGTGCATCATGATCACCGCGCCCGATTCGCCGGCGTTCTGCATCGCCCGCAGGATCTGGCCGTCGTCGGCGTAGAACACACCCGGGTACGCCATGAACAGCTTGAAGCTGGTGATGCCCTCGTTGTCGACCAGGTACGTCATGGCCTTCAGCGAGTTCTCGTCCACCCCACCGATGATCTGGTGGAAGCCGTAGTCGATGGCGCAGTTGCCGGCGGCCTTGTCGTGCCACGCACCGAGCGACTCGATGACGTCTTCACCGGCCTTCTGCACCGCGAAGTCGACGATCGTGGTCACGCCGCCCCACGCCGCCGCGATGGTGCCGGTCTCGAAGGTGTCCGAGGCCTCGGTTCCGCCGAAGGGCAGCTGCATGTGGGTGTGCACGTCGACCCCGCCCGGGATCACGTACTTGCCGGCGGCGTCGATGGTCCTGACGTCGCTGCCGGCAGCGGTGATGCCGAGCGCCGAGGCCTGACCCGGGGCGAGGATGGCGGCGACGGTCTCGCCGTCGACCAACACGTCGCCGGCGGTGCGGCCGTCGGCGCCGATGATGGTTCCGTTGGTGATGAGTGTGCGCGTCATGTCGGGCTCCTCACTCTTCGACGAGGTCGAAGTAGGCGTCGGGGCGGCGGTCGCGGTAGAACGCCCAGCGGTCGCGCACCGCCTTGATCTTGTCGATGTCGAGATCGCGGACGATCAGCTCGGGCTTGTGCGGGTCGCCCACGTCGCCCACGAACTTGCCCTCGGGATCGACGAAGTAGCTCTGCCCGTAGAAGTCGTTGTCGCCGAGCGGTTCGATGCCCACCCGGTTGATGGCACCCACGTAGTACATGTTCGCCACGGCGGCGGCGGGCTGCTCGATGCGCCAGATGTACTCCGACAGGCCGCGGTGGGTGGCCGACGGGTTGAACACGATCTCGGCGCCGTTGAGGCCGAGCGCACGCCACCCCTCGGGGAAGTGCCGGTCGTAGCAGATGTACACGCCCACCTTGCCGACGGCGGTCTCGAACACCGGGTACCCGCCGTTGCCGGGGCGGAAGTAGAACTTCTCCCAGAACCCCTTCACCTGCGGGATGTGCTGCTTGCGGTACTTGCCGAGGTACGTACCGTCGGCGTCGATCACCGCGGCGGTGTTGTAGTAGAGACCGGCCTGTTCCACTTCGTACACCGGCAGCACGAGCACCATGCCGAGTTCCTTGGCCACCGACTGGAAGCGCTGGGTGGTGGGCCCGTCGGGCACCATCTCGGTGTAGTCGTAGTACTCGGCGTCCTGCACCTGGCAGAAGTACGGCCCGTAGAACAGCTCCTGGAAGCACATGACCTGTGCCCCCTGAGCGGCGGCCTCACGGGCGGCCTCCTCGTGCTTGTCGATCATCGAGTCCTTGTCGCCGGTCCAATCGGTCTGCAACAAGGCGGCGGTCACGGTGGTCCCCATGCGTCGACTGTACGTGTCACATCGCGACGTGGACAATAGCCGATTTGTTACCGTACAATCGTTCACATCGACGACACACGTGCCGCCGCCACCACCACCCCCCGCCCGATCGATCGACGCTCACAGCGCGCCCTCCCGGACCCGTCGGCGCTCATCGTGGGTGCGATCGCCGACGCCGGCGACGACCGCAGCGCGCGAGGGATCGCCGCGGTGATCGGCCGCACGATCTCGTCGGGTGAACTGGCCGACGGCACCCGCTTGCCCACCGTGCGCGAGCTGGCCCGCCGCCTCGGCGTGTCACCCACCACCGTGAGCGACGCGTGGCGCAGCCTCGCCGACGTTGGCGCCATCGAACCCCGTGGCCGCAACGGCACCTACGTGCGTCGCCCCACCGGTCCCGGGCTCCCCCGGCGGTACCGGCGCGTCACCGAGGGTCCCGGCCACTTCGACCTCGACCTGTCCACCGGTACCCCCGACCCCGAGCTGCTGCCCGACCTCCGACCCATCGTCGCTGCCGTCAGCCGGCAGTCGCTCACCTCCAGCTACCTCGACCAGCCGGTCATCCCCGAGCTGGCCGAGCGGCTGATCGACGACTGGCCGTTCCCACCCGAGGCGCTCACCGTGGTCGACGGCGCCATGGACGCCATCGACCGCGTGGCCACCCATGTGGTGCGCCTCGGCGATCGCGTCGTGGTCGAGCACCCGGCTTTCCCACCGATGCTCGACCTGCTCGAGCGGCTCGGGTGCGAGATCGTGCCGGTCGACGTCGACCAGCACGGCATGATGCCCGAGCAGCTCCGCTGCGCACTGGCACTGTCGCCCACTGCCGTCTTCCTGCAACCCCGGGCGCAGAACCCGACCGGGTGCGCCGTGACCGCCGAACGGTTGGCCGAACTGGCCGACGTGCTGGCCGGTACCGATGCCGTGGTGATCGAGGACGACCACGCCAACGAGATCTCCTCGGCGCCGCTCGTCAGCCTCGGCACCCACCTCCCCGATCGCACGGTGCACGTGCGCAGCTTCTCCAAGAGCCACGGCCCCGACCTCCGCCTGGCCGCGGTGGGCGGCGCCGGCCACATCGTGACCGCCGTCGAGAACCGACGCCTGCTCGGGCCGGGGTGGAGCAGCCGCATCCTCCAATCGGTGCTGCTCGAGCTGCTGCGCTCCCCCGAGGTCGACCACACCCTCGAGGTGGCTCGCCACACCTATGCCGAGCGCCGCAAGCTCGTGACGGCCGTGCTCGACGCCCACGCGGTGCCGTACCCCGACGGTGACGGCATCAACCTGTGGATGCGCGTGGCCGACGAGCGCGCGGCGCTGGTCCGGCTCGCCACCCAGGGCGTCGGTGCCGCGCCGGGCGCTCCGTTCATGGTGCGCCCCGACCTCGACCACCTGCGCATCACCGTCGGCAACCTGCGCAACGCCGACGCCGAGCGGGTGGCCGAACGGCTGGTGGACGCCGCCGGCCACCTTCCGACCTCGGGGGGCGGACGATGAGCGGCGGGATCTGGTCGAGGAGCCGCTGATGGGGTTGTTCAACTGGATCTTCGGCAAGCACGAGCCCCGACCGCCCGATCCCGAGCGCTCGGCCGAGGCGGCCTGGCTGCCGCTGTGGCTCTGCCAGCTCGTGCTGCACGAGCTGTGGGAGCGCGACATTCCCGCCGTGATGTCCGAGGACCACACCTCCCACATGCGCTTCGGCGCCCGCGAGCCGATGGCACGCATCTACGTGATGGAGCCCCGCCTCGCCGAGGCAGAAGCCGCCATCGAGGAGATCACCGGCCATCCCCCCGCCCACCAGGGCATGTGACCCGCTCCGGTCCCGCTCCGGTCCCGCTCCGGTCCCGCTCCGGTCCCGCTTGGTCAGAGAATCGGCCGCACGTCCGGCCGATTTGCTGACCAAGCCGAGACGTCGAGGCAGGCACGTCGTCACGGGGTCCAGCCGGCTCGGGCCAGGCGGGCGGTGAGGGTGCGGCGCACGTAGTCGGTCTCGTGGTTGACGTGGTGCCAGGTGTACTCGTACACGACCCAGCCCATCTCCTGCAGCTCGTTGCGCCGATGCGCGTCCTTCGACCGCTCGGCCGGTGATGAGTGTCCCGTCTTCCCGCTCACCTCCACCACCAACCGGAACTCGTCGTAGAGGAAGTCGACGCGGGCAACGGTGCGACTGCCCCGTCGTTGCACCACCTGCGGGCGCGGACGGGGGAGCCCAGCGGTGCGGACCAGGCGCAGGAAGCGACGTTCGAGCATCGTGTGTCCACCCGAGTCGAGCAGGAGATCGTCGAGCAATCGACATCCCCAACGACCTGGGCCGCGCAGCTCACCGAGTCGCTTCTCGAGCACGATCGGCGACGACAGTTGGAGGCGCACCGCGCTGTCGATGGCCGCCTCGATCTCGGCGGGTGGCACCCGTAGTCGGGCGAGGTCGATCACGGTGCGGGTGGCCGAGGTGACCCGATGGCCGTCGACCGTCAGCACATCGGTGCGACCGAGGTGTCCGGACGTGTGCACGGTGAACGGCACACGACGACCCCGCCCCGATCTCGGCAGCGTGAACTCCACGGCGCCGGGATGCGATCGGTCGAAACCGTGGATGACGGCGGCGGCTCGATGGCTCACTGCCGCCGCCGGGCCCAGCGACAGCAGGCCCGCCCGCAGGTGCCGGTGCCACGACTCCGGTGCGCCGGCCACGGCGTACACCCTCGGCACCTCGGGTCGCAACCACCCGGCCGCCACCAATCGGCGCCACGTCGAGCGCGACGAAGCGCAACGATCGAGCTGCTCGATCGTCACCAGTCCGCACTGCTGCGCGGCGATCGCCGAGATCCGTCCCACGAGTTCGTCCACACCCGCAGGTGCACGCGACTCCGCCGAAAAGGGAAACCATCCGATTCCCTGACCCCAGTCCCGCTCTGGTCAGAGAATCGGGCGCCCCGGGGGGCGAGT
>REDU01000120.1 GCA_007693335.1 Ilumatobacter sp.
ACCCGTCATCAAGCCCCGTCACCGGAGTCGTTCTCGCAGTTGTTCACCCGGACCAGCACCACCATCGGGCTGCCCCGGATCAGGTTCCACGACCTACGCCACACCCACGCCTCACTGCTCGTCGCCGCCGGCGTCCCCATCAAGGTCGTCTCCGAACGGCTCGGACACGCCCACCCCGGCTTCACCATGCACACCTACCAACACCTGCTCCCCGGCATGGGCGCCGCAGCCGCCACCCAGTTCGCAGCGCTCATCGACACCAACCGGTAGACGTCTACCGTCACGTCCTCAGCAAAGCCCCAGGTCAGCGAGCCGCCCGCTCCGGCGACGGTAGACGACCCGGTAGACGGGCCATCTCCCCGGAGAACGCAGAAAGCCCGGAAACGTACTGTTTCCGGGCTTTCCATCGAGTGGCGGGGGCAGGATTTGAACCTGCGACCTTCGGGTTATGAGCCCGACGAGCTACCGGACTGCTCCACCCCGCGTTGGGACCATCAACTATACGGCGACGCGCACACGCTGACAACCGAGTGTCGGGACGAGACGTGATCAACCGGCCCGCTGAGCGTTGCGCGAGATGGCAGCGACCAGCTCGGGCCAGCGCGACCTGGGCAGGTCGTGGCCCATGCCGGGGTACATCACCAACCGCGAGCCGGGAACCGCCTCGGCGGTGGCAACGCCGCCCGATGGACGCACCAGCGGATCGACCAGACCGTGCACCACCAGGGTGGGGGCGCTCACCCGTGCCAGCGCCGCTGTGCGATCAGGGGCTGCCATGATCGCCGTGAGCTGGCGGGCGGTGCCCTCGGGGCGATAACTCCGTTCCACGTTCGACGCGGCGCGCGCGCGGAACTCGGACTCGTCGAACTCACCGCCACCGACGAGCTTGAACATCTCGACGGCCCGGTCGACCGCGGTCTCCCGAGACGGCGGTGGCAGCCGTGCCGCCTTGGCGAGCAGCCGGGGCTCGGGACGGCCCGCCTTGCGATCGCCCGTGGTCGACATGATCGACGTGAGGCTGCGAACCCGTGCCGGATGCTGGATCGCCATCGTCTGGGCGATCATCCCACCCATCGACGCCCCCGCCACGTGGGCCGATCCGATGTCGAGCGCATCGAGCAGGGCGGCGGCGTCGACCGCCATGTCGCGCAGGTGGTACCCGGTGTCGGGCTTGCGGCGCGTGAGCGACATCGCCGCCATCTTCGCCATCGTGGGCGGCTCCCAGTCGAAGGACGTGCTGAGCCCGGCGTCGCGATTGTCGAGACGGATCACCCGGAAGCCCTCGTCCACCAACAGGTCGACGAAGTCGGACGGCCAATCGGTGAGCTGCGCACCGAGACCCATGACGAGCAGCAGCGGCTCGCCCGTGCTCTCGCCGCGGATGTCGTATTCGATCGTGATCCCGTTCGCATCGACCGAGGCCATGGAGAGGAGTGTAGAGACGTGCGGACGACGTGGGTCAGCGGCTCACAGCGGCGCGGACGAGCGGCGCTCGATGCCTTCGGTCACCCGGCCGACGGCACGGACCTCGAGCTCGTCGAGCGGGACACCGGACGTTCGATCCACCAGTACCGGATCGAGGCGTCGGCCGTTCTCGGCGTCGACCAGGTGTGTCGGCGGTTCGTCGTCCCTCGCCCACCGGTCACCCCACTGCAGCAAGGTGACCACGACCGGTCGGAGCCCCTCGCCCTTCTCGGTGAGCGCGTAGTCGTATCGCGCCGGCGACTCCTGATACGCCACCTTGGCGAACACGCCGGTCTCGCACAGGTGATCGAGCCGGGCGGTCAGGGTGGCTCGCGGAATGCCCAATCTCGTGGCGAAGTCGTCGAAGCGGGTGACACCGAGCAGCGCGTCACGCAGGATGAGCATCGTCCACGGATCACCCACGACGTCGAGAGCCTTGGCGATCGAACACGGATTGTCCCGGAGCTGGGTACGGCGCATGGTTCCTCCCGCCTCAGTCTCCCGCGGTCGGCGCCGGTGACGGCATCGGGGGCGGCGCCTGCGCCTCGGTCTCGACACTCGATCCCGGCAGCGTCGGCGCGTTCAGCGACCCCCGCCGTCCCGTCCGCAGGGGCAGGGAACAGACCGTGGTGAGCACGCCGCCCACCACCAGCACCCACCACACGCGGTCGAATGCGGCGACGGCACTCGGCAGGTCCACCGCCGTGGCCGTCAGACCGATGGTGAGCGCCACACCCACCGTGCCGGCGAACTGACGGAGTGCCTGGTTCACCGCTCCCCCGACGCCAAGCCGGTCCGGCGGCAGCGCCTGACCGACCACGCTCGAGAGCTGGGGCAGGCAGAGCGCCACGCCGAGACCGGTGAAGATCATCGACGGCAGGTAGTCACGCACGTACGCCACTTCGCCGTCGAGCATCACCAGGCGCAGTACGGCTCCGAACGCGTAGATCGCGCCACCGGCGATCAGCAACGGGCGCTGCCCGATCTTCGCCGCCCATCGACCCATGAACGGTGCGAGGACGGCGACCATCAGCGGACCGGGCGCCACGCCGAGGCCTGCTCTCAGGATCGACCACTGCCACACGTTCGTCAGGAACAAGATGCTCGAGAGGAACATGGCGGTGAACGCCACCGAGAAGGCGATGGTCGCGAGGTTCCCCCAGCGGAAGTTGCGGATCGAGAACAGGGCGAGGTCGATGGTGGGCCGTCGGGTGCGCGACTGGTGGAGCACGAAGAGTGCCAGCACCGCCGCCCCGCCCAGCGTGGTGCCGAGCACCCCTGCGGAGAGCCAACCCCAGTCCTCGCCGCGCACCAGGCCGAGCGTGACCAGCACCGAGCCGAGTACCAGGAGTACGACACCGGCGGGTGCCGGGATGAGCGACGTCTGATCGCGCGACTCGACCAGTGCTCGACGGCCCAGAACGACCGTGAGGATGCCGACGGGCAGGTTGATGACGAACACCCAGCGCCACCCACCGACCTCGACGAGCGCGGCACCCAGGGTGGGCCCGACAGCGCCGGCCACCGCACCCGTGGCACCCCAGATCGCCAGCGCCACTGGCACCCGGTGCCTCGGCGTGGCCCGCAGTACCAGTGCGAGCGACGACGGCACGAGCATGGCCGCTCCGACAGCCTGGAACACCCGGGCGGCCACGAGCGTCCACGGGTCGGGCGCCACGGCACACAGCAACGAGGCGGTCGTGAACACGACCGAGCCCGCCAGGAACAGTGATCTGTGTCCTCGCCGATCGGCCAGCTTGCCCATCGGGATCAGCAGTGCGGCGAACACGATCGTGTAGCCGTTGAGCACCCACGAGAGCTGCTGGGGCGCCACGTCGGGGAACGAGGCGGTGATGTCGGGAAATGCCACGAACAGCACCGTCGTGTCGAGGAACACGGCGAACACCGCCAGGCTCGAGACGAACAGCGTGAGACGTGGGATCGGCGGGTTCGCTACAAGTTCAATGATTGAATGCTAGTACAAATCCAGCGATTCTCACCGCGCGAATGTCAACGAGGACACCCTTGACCCCACGTCAGTTCGGCGAGGTCGGGGTCAGCGGGCGTAGTTGGTGACGTTGGCGGCGAGGTCGAGGAACCAGCCGGGGGCGACGCCCACCACGATGGTGAACGTGACCGTCGCCGCGATCACCACCGCCGTCGACAGCGTGATCGCCTCGGGAGCGATGGCGGCACCGGTGGTGTCGACCTCGGTGGAGGTCGCGGTCGCGGTGGACGTCGACGTGGCGGCGGCCCCGGCGGCGGCATCCCCGTCAGCGGCGTCACCATCGGCGTCGTCAGCCGGCGCCCCGAGCGACACGTAGGCCAGCATCTGGCGGTCGGCGCCCGGGGCGGTCGACATCCACACCGTCACCATGATGCGCAGGTACACGAACGCCGCGATCACGGCAGCGGCCATCGCGACGATGGCGATCACGTAGCTGCCCTCGGTCACGGCGGCCTGGATCGCACCGAACTTGGCCACGAAACCCGACGTGAGCGGCACACCCGCCTGGGCGATCAACAACAGGGTGAGCGACAGCGCGAGCACGGGGTGACGCGTCGCCAGTCCGGCCAGGATGGTGAGGCGGGTGTCGCCACCCTGGGCTCGGCTGACCAGGGAGATCACGGCCATGGTGCCGATCGTGAGCGCCGAGTACACCGCGAGGTAGACCACCACGCTCTGCATGCCGGTGCCCGGATCGGCCTCGCCGGCGCGGTGACCGGCCGCCTCGAACGCGACGAGCATGAACCCGGCGTGGCTGATCGACCCGTAGGCGAGCATGCGCTTCACGTTGGTCTGCACGATGGCCATCATCGGGGCGAGCGTGAGCGACAGCAGGGCGAGCACCCAGATCACCGGTCGCCAGTCGTCGCGGTGGAACGGCAGCGCCACCACCAGCACCCGCAGCAGCGCGGCGAACGCCGACGCCTTGCCCACCGATGCCATGAACGCCGTGATGGGGGTGGGCGCACCCTGGTACACGTCGGGCACCCAGACGTGGAACGGCACGGCGGCGATCTTGAAGCCCAGGCCGACCAGCAGCAGCGCGACGCCGGCGAGGATCAGCGCATCCTCGCGGCCGGTCGACACCCCGGCCTGGAAGCCGGCCACGATGTCGGAGATGTTGGTGGAGCCGGTACCGCCGTAGAGCAGGGCGATGCCGTACAGGAAGAACGCCGAGGCGAACCCGCCGAGCACGAAGTACTTCATGCCGCCCTCTTGGCTCTCGCTGCGGCGGCGGTCGGAGGCGACCAGCACGTACAGGGCGAGCGAGAGGATCTCGAGGCCGAGGAACATCACGATGAGGTCGTTGGCCGACGCCATGACCACACCACCGAGTGCCGCCATCAACAGCAGGGCGAACACCTCGGGGCCCTCGCGGTCGGTGCCCCGCACGTCGTCGTCACACAGCAGGGAGACGAGCACCACCGCGCTGCAGAGCAGGATGGTCATGAACTGGGCGAAATGGTCGAACGCCAGCGCGCCCGCCACGAGCGTGCCGGGGCCGTCACGGTCGATGATCGACCACTGGAACACCGAGAGCACGGCGGCGGTACCGGCGGTGGACGCCGAGGCCAGGGCGTACCAACCCCGCGGCCAGCGCGGTGTGAGCGCACCCGCCACGAGCAGGAACAATCCACCACCCAGCAGGACGAGCAGTGGCGACAGGGCGAACCAGTCGATCGAGGGTCCGACGAACTCCTGGGGCATCAGCCGCCCTCCTCATCACTGGGGGCCTC
>REDU01000097.1 GCA_007693335.1 Ilumatobacter sp.
ACCTGATCGAGATCGGCGGGCTCGGTGCACTCCGGTTCGCCCCCGCACCCGTTCGGGCACTGATTCCGCACCTTCCAGGGCCGAGCTGGCCGACGCAGCCGGCCGCCACACCGGCAACGCCATGAACCCCGTCAAAGGACAACTCATGCACACGACATCGGCGCAGGCGATCGACATCGGGGTCGTCGACTGGCGGGAACACGCCTCCTGCAAGGGCCAGTCGACACTCTTCTTCCCCCCGAAGGCAGAACGACCCCAAGCGAGGGCCCGCCGAGAGGCCAAGGCGAAACAGCTCTGCGACCAGTGCTCGGTCTTCGACCAATGCCGCGCGTCGGCCCGTCAGAACCGTGAGTACGGCTACTGGGCCGGTGAATCCGAAGAGGATCGCCACCTCCTCGGCTTTCAGGTGTCGGCGCCGATCGGTGTGCGCGTCCGCCTCGCTCGGCAAGCCGAACGCGAGAGCGCCTGACGTGCGACAACCCGAGTCGACACCCGAGAGCCACCTCCCGGTACGGATGAGCAACCTGATCGGATGCCTGAAAGACAGCGTGGTCGCCTCCACGTCCTCGCTGTTCTCCCATGGCCCCACAGCCCTCGAGCACACACTCGACCACCTCGGCGACCCAGGGCTCCTCGGACCCGACTCGGTGTCGTGGCGGGTGATCGGCGACGCCGCTGCGTTCGTCGGCGGGATCCGAGCACTCGTGGTGCAGACCGCCCACCCCGAGGTCGTCGCCGGCGTCGAGGACCACTCCCGCTACCGGGACGATCCGTTCGGACGGCTCAACCGCACCTCGGTCTACGTCACCGAGACGACGTACGGGTCGATCGCCGAGGTCGAAGCCGCCGTCGCCGCCGTCCGCACCGCCCACCGGCCCGTCCGGGGACGTTCCGAACGGGACCGGCCCTACAGCGCCGGACAACCCGAGATGGCGGCGTGGGTGCACAACGTCTTGACCGACTCGTTCCTCGCCGCGTATCAGGCCTACGGCCCGCATCGTCTCACCACGACCGAGGCCGACCGGTTCGTGTCCGAACAGGCCAGGATCGGCGCCCTGCTCGACGCATCACCGCTGCCGGAGACCGCCGACGAGCTCTCGCACTGGATCGCTCAGAACCCGGCACTGGCGGGATCGGAAGCGCAGGCCAACGCCTTGAGGTTCCTCCAGGACCCGCCGCTGCCGATCGGCGTGAAGCTCGGATACCGGCCGCTGTTCAACGCCGCCGTCCCCACGATCCAGCCCGCGGTCCGCGACCTGATCGGCCTCCAGCCCGCACGAGGGAGCGAACAGTTCGGACAGGCAACTGTCCGGGCACTCCGCTGGGCGCTCGGCTCGTCGCCTTCGTGGCACCTGGCACTGGTCAGGTCGGCGGCGCCCGTGCCTCCCGGTCTGTTCCGACAGCCGCTCCCCGACCGGGCGGAAACTTCGCGACGACCGACGGCCGGAGCCGAACACGTCCGCAACGATGCCGGCAGATAGCGTCCGGGATTCCGGGGACCAGACGTGTCGACGTGCCGGGACGAATGCTCCGCCCTCTGCAGAAAGGACACACCGCTCATGAACGTGATCGGCAAATTCGCCCAGACCGCCGCAGCCCTGTGGATCTTGAACGTCTGGTTCAACCGGTTCAACAAGGACACCGGCTACCGGGGTGGCAACGCGACGAACATGAAAGAGGAGTTCGAGGAGTACGGGCTCTCCGAGAACCAGATGTATGCCGTCGGCGCCGCGAAGGTGAGCCTGGCGGGCCTGATGCTCGCAGGGCACGCGGCACCACGAGTCACCCGACCGGCCTCGATCGGTCTTGCGCTGTTCATGCTGGGCGCCATCGGGATGCACATCAAGGTCGGCGACCCCGTGAAGCGGTATCTGCCCGCGCTCTCGGTCTTCTCCCTGTCGGCGATCTCCGCCGCGCTCAACGGCAACAACCGCTGACCGACGCATCACGCACGCCTCACTGCGCGAGGAAGAGCACGACGAGCACGGCGTTCAGGACGCCGAGTGACGCTGCGGGCACCATGAGACGGGGCGCATCGCGGACCCTGACACGCACGACGAGCCCGAGCACCATCAACGCGGTGAGACCGGCAGCGGCGAACGCTCCCAACGGCGCAATGGCGATGCCGAGGATCACTGCCGTCCCGCCGAACACTTCCAAGAGACCGACCAGTCGGCGAACGTCGGGCATTCCGTACCGCTCGAATTCTCCCCTCGACGCAGTCCGGAACAGGATCTTGAATCCGTAGTACAGGAACGACAGCCCCGACACGAGCGCACACACCACCAGGACCACGACGGACGTTACGTCGGCGTTCCCCGCAGCGCACAACCGACGTCGAGGTCCCGTCAGGCCCGATGACGATCTGGCGGCGCGCGTCGACGTGCACTCGCCTGGTCCCGGCGACCGACGTCGTCACTGACGAGTGCGGAACTCGCGGTCGGCATCGGTGAGCACGTCGCGCAGCGTCGACGCGATCAGGGCGAACTCCTCCTCGCCCGCGATCAACGGCGGTGACAACGTGATCACCGGCTCCCCCCGGTCATCAGCCCGACAGATCAGGCCCGCAGCGAACAGCCTGGGCGACAGGTGATCGCGCAGGAGCCAGTCGGCCTGCTCGGGTGAGAACGTTCCACGGCTCACCTGGTCGGTGACGAGCTCGATCGCCAAGAAGTAGCCATCGCCACGTACGTCGCCGACCAGTGGGATGTCGCGCAACGACTCGATCAGCGACTTGAACCGGTCCTGGTTCGCGAGGACATGCCCACACAGGTCCTCACGTTCGAAGACATCGAGGTTCGCGTTCGCCACCGCGCACGACACCGGGTGCGCCCCGAACGTCTGGCCCTGCAGGAACGCGACCGGCGCATCGACGAACGGTTCCGAGATGCGATCGCTGACCATGACACCGCCCAAGGGTGAATAGCCACTCGTGATGCCCTTGGCGAAGGTGATCATGTCGGGCTGGTACCCGTAGCGCAGGCTGCCGAACATGTGACCGAACCGACCGAACGCGCTGATGACCTCGTCGCTCACCAGCAACACGCCGTAGTGGTCGCAGATCTCGCGAACCCGCGCCCAGTACCCCTCCGGTGGGACGAATGCGCCACCGGTGTTCTGTACCGGCTCCATGAACACAGCGGCCACCGTCTCGGGACCCTCCATCTCGATGCGCAACGCCACGTCGTCGGCGCAACGCAACGTGCACGCATCGAGATGCATGCAGTCACCGCAGCGGTACCGGTACGGGGTCTGCACCTTGATCGCGCCGGGCATCAGCGGCTCGAACACCGACTTGATCGAGGGCACACCGGTCAGGCTGAGCGCGCCGATCGACGTGCCGTGGTACGCGAGGTAGCGCGAGATCACCTTGGTGCGCATCGGCTCGCCGCGCAGCTTCCAGTACTGACGCGACAACTTGATCGCCGTCTCGACGGCATCACCGCCCGACGGTGTGAAGAACGCGCGGTTCAGGTCGCCCGGTGCCATCGCCGCCAACCGGTCGGCGAGGGCCACCGCTGGCTCGTTCGCGAATCCCCAGACCGGAAAGTACGCGAGCGTCGCGGCCTGCTCACGCGCCGCGTCCGCCAACTCCACCCGACCATGCCCGACCTGCACGGTGAACAACCCCGAGAGGCCGTCGAGGTAGCGCCGACCGTCTGAGTCCCAGACGTAGCAACCCTCACCCCGCACCATCATCGGTGCGACATCGCGTTGCGCCCGCAGCGTCGTGAAGTGCATCCACAGATGCTCGGTGGGGTCGGAATCGGCCAGCATGGCGAAGTCTCGCATCGGGCCGAGGGCGGTTCAACCAACCGCCCGACACCCCGCCAAGGCCGATCAGGCTTCTCGTTGAGCACCCGTGGGGGTTCCCCTCGGTGTTGGTGAGGGGGTGTCCAGTCCGCGGACAAACCGATGACTGACGACGCCTCGCGCTGTTCCGGTCGAACGTCGTGCTGGAACATCTGGCACTACACGACCCCTCGACGACTCTCAGCCGATCTGGTGCAGCTCGACGGCGTTGCCGGACGGATCGGTGATGAACGTCTGGC
Organism: Ilumatobacter sp.; assembly: GCA_007693335.1. GTDB lineage: Bacteria > Actinomycetota > Acidimicrobiia > Acidimicrobiales > Ilumatobacteraceae > SKSP01. The sequence goes on from REDU01000097.1 coordinate 4,053, forward strand.
GGTTGGGTCCGACCGGCGTCGGGTCAGCGACGTCCATGCCCCTTGCCCGCAGCTCCTCGACCGCATCGTCGAGGTCGTCGACGAGGATCGCGAAGTGCTGGCCGAGATTCGGTGGAACCGCTGTCTCGATCAGGTGCACCTGCGTGGCACCGAGATCGATCCAGGCTCCCCCGAAGCCGAAGTCGGGTCGATCGTCACGGACGGTGCCACCCAGCACGTCGGTGTAGAACCTGGTGCATGCCGCCGCATCAGTGACGTTGATGGAAACGTGGTGAACCCGTAGCGGCGTCATGAACGAAAGTGTTGCACGGCACTCGCGCTGAACATCGCAGTGCTCGTCCCGATCGGCACGGGACTCGTCCTCGACACCGGATGGGTCGGCCGCGCCTACGGTGAATCGACCCAGGCCCGCGGCATCCTGCTGTCGATCTATCTGGCGATATTGCGCGAGCCGCCACCATCAGCGGGGTGCCGAGTGTTCGACATCTGTTACCCGATCAACTGTCGACGGGGCCCGATGGGGTTCGTGGCGGTTCCCGGCGCTCGGCACGAGAGCTGGCCGGTGTTGGTGCGCCGAGGAGCCAGCGGCTGAGGTCTGCCGTTGCCGACTCGACACCGTCTTGGTCGGTGAGCCCGAAGGTGTCGCGGAGCGCTGGCCCCCAGATCACCGAGCCGACCACCAGCGAGGCGGCAGCTGCTGAAGCGAGGCGAGGATCGGCCAACGCCGGTGGTCTCGAGTCCGCGGGAAGCTGCCGGACGAGGTTCAGCATGCCGCTGAGGACCGGGTAGCGGGAACGGACCCTCCCAACGGCGATGTCGTCGACGAGGATCCGTGCGATCGTGCGCGGCGAGGGTGAACCGTGGTGCAGTGCGTGGACGACGGCGTCGATGTCGAACCCGTTGGCTGCGATCGCGCCGGGCAGCAGGGAGAACGAACCCACCTCGATCGCTTCGGCCAGCAGGTCGTCTTTCGACCCGAAGTGCCGATTGACGAGCCCGTGGCTCACCCCAGCGTGACGAGCGACATCGCGGATCGACACTGATGCGGGGCCGCGCTCTGCGAAGAGTTCCACCG
>REDU01000055.1 GCA_007693335.1 Ilumatobacter sp.
GGTGATCCCCACAGACAGTTCCGGATCACCCCACCGAACCGTCCGCGCCGAACCCGCACATCCGGGTGATCCCCACAGACAGTTCCGGAACGCGAACGGTCCGCCGTCACCACCGCTGATGCGGTGGATCGGGCGGACCGAACTCAGGTTTCGACTCACTGCCGCTGGTTCAGCGGCTCCAGGTCACTCAGACGATGCTGCGGCGACGGCTGACACCGATGAGGGCGACGCCACCGGCGAGCAGCGCGGCGGCGGCGAGGCCAGCGGTGAGGTTGTTGACACCCGTGGCGGGCAGCTCCTCAGCGGGAGCCTCCTCGACGGGAGCTTCCTCTTCGGGGGCTTCCTCGGTCAGCGACGGCGGCAGGAGCACGGCATCGATCACGTGCACGACGCCGTTGCAGGCCTCGATGTCGGTGGCGACGATGTTGACCGTCCCGTTGAGCACGGTGCCGTCGACGGCGATGTCCTCACCCTGAACGGTGGTGGCTGAGCTCAGTTCGACCACGTCAGCGGCCAGCACGGTGCCCTCCACCACGTGGTATGTCAGCACTGCGGTGAGTAGATCGGTGTCGGCGAGGGCGGCCTCGAGCAGCTCCGCTGGGAGTGCCGCGAACGCATCGTTGGTCGGGGCGAACACCGTGAACGGACCGGCTTCGCAATCGCTCAGAAGATCCACCAGACCGGCAGCCGAAACGGCCGTGACCAGGGTGGAGAAGTCGTCGTTGCCGACGGCGATCTCCGCGATGCTGGGGTCCTCGTGCTCGTCAGCGGAAACCGCTGACGGAGCGACCACCAGGGCCGCAGCAGCAGCGCCGGCGGCGAGCATCTTGATTGAACGCTTCATGGAATCTTTTCTCCTCGTCATTGACCGTGCCGACCGTTTCGGCTGTGTTGGACACTAGCAAGTACGGAGCGGCTCCCAATCCGGATGAGTTTTCGGGAGATTTTCTTCCTGGCGCGCCGACGGTCGGAGCGATCAGCTCGAGCAGACGCCGGGAACACCCATCACGATCGCCCGGGCGAAGCTCTGGTACAGCTCGATCACGTCGGCCAGCGACCGCCCCATCTGCGGGAACGGCTCGACCAGCGACGAGCTGAGCGTGATCACGACCCGGGCCGCCTCTCGCGCGTCGGGCACCGTGAAGTCGCCGGTCTCCACACCGGCCACCACGACCGACTCGGCGATCTCGAGCAGGCGCTGACGCTTGGCGTCGATGGCCGCACGCTCGGGCGGGTTCAGTCGCGTGTACTCCCGCAACGCCACGTTCGACGCCATCTGGGCGAAGTGGTCGTGGAGGTACGAGGCGATCAGCGTCGACACGACCTCGTCGAGTTGGGCGACCGCGGCGGGATCAGCGTCGGCCAGACGGCGCTCGAGCCGGTCGAGCAGCACGTCGTAGGCCTCGTCGAGGAACTCCCGGAGCAGATCGTGCTTCGACGGGAAGTGGTAGTAGAGCGCAGCCACACTGACTCCGGCACGCGTCGCCATGTCACGCATCGATGCGCCCTCGTAACCGTCCTCGCCCATCACGGTGACCGCCGCCCGCATGATGGCCACCTTGCCGGGCCGCTCGCGGCGGACCGGATCCACTGCCGTACTCACCCGGGCGACACTAACGCTCCCGGTGCTGCGACTGCGGGACGGGAGTGAACGACCGCTAAGTTCGCCTCTCGCCGCTGACGAAAGGGTTCCCGCCGTGGACTTCGACATCCCATCCGAGCTCGCCGACTACCTCGCAGAGCTCGACGAGTTCATCGACCGGGAGATCAAGCCGCTCGAGGAAGCCGACGACAACATCCGCTTCTTCGATCACCGACGCGAAGACGCACGCACCGACTGGGAACGCGGCGGACTCCCCAACGACGAGTGGGAGGCGCTGCTGCGCGAGGCACGCAACCGCGCCGACGCCGCCGGCCACTACCGGTATCCCTTCCCGGCCGAATACGGGGGGCAGGACGGCACCAACCTCGGCATGGCGATCATTCGCGAGCACTTCGCCCGCAAGGGGCTGGGGCTGCACAACGATCTGCAGAACGAGCACTCGATCGTGGGCAACAACGTCGGGCTACTGCTGATGATCAACTACGGCACCGACGAGCAGAAGGCCGAATGGGTGGACGACCTGGCGGAAGGACGTCGCGGTTTCGCGTTCGGGATCACCGAGCCCGACCACGGTTCTGATGCCACGCACATGGAGACCACGGCCGTCCGCGACGGCGACGAATGGGTGATCAACGGCGAGAAGACGTGGAACACCGGGATCCACAAGGCCCAGTACGACCTGATCTTCGCCCGCACCAGCGGCAACGCGGGCGATGGCGATGGCATCACCGCGTTCTTGGTCCCGACCTCCAGCGAGGGGTTCGAGGTCGTCGAGTTCCTCTGGACCTTCAACATGCCGACCGATCACGCTCACATCCGGCTCACCGACGTGCGGGTACCCGACGGGGCGATCTTCGGCGGCGAGGGGCGGGGCCTGGGCGTGGTCCAGCACTTCTTCAACGAGAACCGGATCCGCCAGGCCGCATCGAGCCTCGGTGCCGCACAGTTCTGCATCGACCGGGCCGTCGAATACGCCAAGGAACGCAAACCGTTCGGCAAGGCGCTCGCCACGAACCAGGCGATCCAGTTCCCCCTGGTCGAACTCCAGACACAGTGCGAGATGCTGCGGGCGCTCATCCACAAGACCGCCTGGCAGATGGACACCTACGGGGCGTTCTCGGTGTCGGACAAGGTCTCGATGTGCAACTACTGGGCGAACCGACTCTGCTGCGAGGCAGCCGACCGAGCGATGCAGGTACACGGCGGACTCGGCTACAGCCGGCACACCCCGTTCGAGCACATCTACCGTCACCACCGCCGCTACCGGATCACCGAGGGCGCCGAGGAGATCCAGATGCGTCGCATCGCCGGGTACATGTTCGGCTTCATGAACCAGCGAGCCCCCAAGGGCGTTCGCGAATGACCGAGGTGGGGTCAGGGCAGGCGGTGCACCGCCAGTGGGAGCACCTCGGAGCACCCGGCTTCACGCAGCAGCGCAGCTCCGACCGTGTGCGCCCATCCGGTACGCATCGTGGCGCCGACGAGGAGCACGGGCCCCGATGGCACCGCATCCGGATCGGACACCCTGAGCACCGACTCGAGGTGGCCGACCACGGCCGCTGAGGCGGAATCGCCGGGAGCCGCGCCGCCGGTCCAGTCGAGCACATCGACCACCGGGAGTCGTCCGATGGCTGCCACGTGCTCGGCCACCTCACGACTCGACCGATGTTCGGGACCCGGGAGCGGGACCACGGCCACGGGTCGCTCACGCCAGACCGGCCGCCAGCGCCGCAGCGTCTCGACCACGCCGTCGAGGAGTGCTGACGGCACCTGGCCCGACCCGGAGCTCGCCCATCCGCTCAGCTCCGTCGACCACCCGGGATCGTCGCCGAACGCCACGGCCCGTCCCTCGGCGGCTCCCACGATGGCGCCGCGGCGCGCCACACCCGCCGGCCAACGCTTGCGTGGTTCGATCACCACGTCGGCGCCGCGGACGTACCGCCGGGCGTGCTCGATCCGGTCGGCCGATGGTCGGGCGCCGGGTTCCGGGAGCATCCCGGTGCACACCGAGCACCGTCCACAGGGTTGCGGTGCTGGATCGTCGAGGGAGTGTTGCAGGAACTCCATGAGGCACCCATCGCCGCGCGCGTACCGACGCATCGTGTCGGCCTCGACCTCGCGCACACGGCGGAGCGCCGACCACTTCTCGGCGTCGTGAACGTACGGCACACCGGTGGCCGACCACGCCGAACCCGACCGTTCGACCGCCCCGGCCACGGCGAGCAACTTCAGGAGTGCATCGAGACGACCGCGACGGATGCCGGTCGCGGTCTCGAGGTCGATCACCGATCGGGGTGAATCGGCGAGCACGGCGAGCACCGCAGCCACGTGGGTCGGATCAGGGATCGAGGCCGTCGCGAAGTACTCCCAGATGCGTTCATCGGCCTCGGCGGGGAGCAGCACGGCCTCTGCGTGGTCGAGGCTGCGACCCGCTCGACCGACCTGCTGGTAGTAGGCGACCGGCGTGGACGGCGAGCCCAGATGCACACAGAACGCCAGATCAGGCTTGTCGTAGCCCATGCCGAGCGCCGAGGTGGCGACGACGGCCTTCACCTCGTCACGCCGCAACCGGTCCTCGATCTCGATGCGTCGATCGGCGTCGAGTGCGCCCGTGTACGCCGCCACGTCGTAGCCGGCATCGACCAGGAAACCGGCGAGGCGCTCGGCCTCGGCCACGGTCAGGACGTAGACGATGCCCGAGCCCGGCAGCGTGGCGAGCGCGTCGGCCACCCAGGCATAACGTTCGAGGGGCGAGAGTGCGGGCACCACCGAGAGCGTCAGCGACGTTCGCGCCAGTGTTCCCCGGAACGTGACGGTGTGTTCACCGAGCTGCGTCGCGACATCGGCCGTGACGCGTTCGTTGGCGGTGGCGGTGGTGGCCAGCACCGCAGCATGCGGAGTGCTCGCGAGTACGCGGGCGAGACGCTGGTAGTCGGGTCGGAAGTCGAAGCCCCAGTCGCTGATGCAGTGCGCCTCGTCGATCACGATCAGCCCGACGGCGTCGAGCAGGGCACCCAGACGGGCGGCGAACCGTTGGTTGCCGAGTCGCTCGGGGGACACGAGCAGCACGTCGATCTCGTCGGCGTCGATCGACGCGAACACGGAGTCCCACTCGTCGAGATTCGTGGAGTTCACCGTGGCGGCGCGCAGACCGGCGGTGGTGGCCGCGGCCACCTGGTCACGCATCAGCGCGAGCAGCGGCGACACGATCAGGGTCGGACCGGCGCCACCCGCCCGCAACGCCGAGGTGGCCGCCCAGTACACGGCCGACTTCCCCCATCCGGTGGCCTGCACCACCAGCACGCGCGACGCTGGTTCGAGCACGGCACGCACGGCATCGAGCTGATCGCCGCGAGCGACCGCACCCTCACCAGCGAGCCGCTCGAGCACCGCTGCGAGGTGGGCCTCGGCGGCATCGGGCGACGACGTGACTGAAGTGCGGTCGCCGGACATCCCATCAGTGTGACCGAGGGGTGCGACAACCGGGCAGGGTGCGGGACGTGTCGGGGCGACGGAGCGGGTGGCGACGCCGCCGGGGTCAGCGGAAGATGATCAGGAGCACCATTGCCACGCTGCCGAGGATCAGCCAGATCCGTCGGGCGCCGAGCTGCCCGATGGCCGCCGCGGCTCGCTCGACGTGCCCGGCCGGCGAGTTGGCCCGGTACCGGAATCCGCCCGGGGGTCGCTTCCAGGAGTCGTCGGCCACAGCGTCACTCTGGCACCAACGCGCCCTCGGGGCCACTCGGCCGCAGATCGACATCATCATGCGTCGAGGTCGCGCCCAGGGCTAACGTCCCTCGAAGGAAAGGGGTGCCGATGAGCGATGAGGCCCGAGGGCCCGAGGGGTCGCAGGACCCGGACCAGACGTGGCATCCGCCCGAGCAGCATCCCGAGGCCATGCCGCCGGCGGATCTCCCACCGCCCTCGTCGCCCTCGTCCCCACCTCCGGGACCACCGCCACCGCCACCACCGCCGCCCTCGTCATCTCCGGGGCCACCGCCACCACCACCGCCCTCGTCATCTGCCGGGCCACCGCCACCACCACCGCCCCTCGCGGGAGCCACTGATGGCGCGCCGAGCCTGCCAGCGCCGACGGGGCCACCCGAGATCGATGTCGACCCGGGTCCGTCGCGACCCGGTTGGGTGCCATGGGTCGCAGGTGGCGCAGCGCTGGTGCTCGTGGTCGCCGTGGTGGCCGCGCTGATGGCCGGCATCGGCGGAGACGACGACACCACCGGAGCTGACGACGGTGCGGTCGTGACCGAGCCGATGACGACCGACGACCAGGATCCTCCCGATCAGGGCGACACCGACCAGGACGCGACGGACCCCACCGAACCGCCGGACACCACCGAGACCACCACTGCCACCGAGACCACCGAGCCCACCGAGCCCACCGTCGAGACCACCGTCGAGACCACCAGCCCACCGGAAACGTCGACCCCCGTTCCCACGACCGTCTCGCCGGATCCGTCCGACGGACCGACCTGCCGATTCATCGAGCTGGACACGTTCGACGACATCCAGATCGAGCTGGCGTTCACCAACCCGCTGGGCGCTGTCGGGTCACTCGTGGTCACGTACGGACTGAACGACGGCGATGGCACGCAATTCACCACGGGGAGCTCGTTCGTGGACTTCCCCGGTGACGAGGAGCGCTTCCGCATCTCCCAGGACACCTTGACGGGCCTCCCGGGTTCGGTGACCGAGCAGGACGTGTCGTGCGATGTGCTCGACATCGAGGAGGGGTCGGGCGGCGCCCCCCTCGAGCAGCCCGCCCAACCGTCGGGATGTGAGTTCGTGGAGGTCGACTCGTTCGACGACATCCAGGTGGAGTTGACCGTCACGAGTCCGTTCCCCACCACCGCGGACCTCAGGATCGTCTATGCACTCCGTAGCGACGACGGGATCCGATTCGGCAACTCCACGAGGTTCGTCGACCTCGTCGGGCCCGGCGAGACGGTACGGATCGACGAGGACACGTTCACCGGGGTGCCGGCATGGACCACCGGCGACGACGTTCGGTGCGAGATCCTCGGCATCGAGATCTCGGGGTCCTGACGATCACCTCTCCGAGGATCGTCCGACTCGCGGCACACTTCCACCGTGCCGATCCTGCTCGCCATCGTGTCCGCCGTACTCCTCGGCGTGTCCGACTACACCGGTGGTCGGGTGAGTCGTTCGGCCAGCCCGATGGCGGTGACCCTCGTGGCGAACGTGGTGGGACTGATCGGCATCGCAGTCGTGTTGCCGGTGCTGGGCGATCCGTTCCCCGGCGCCGTCGACCTCGCGTGGGGTGCAGGTGCGGGGCTCTGTGGGGTGATCGGGGTCGTGTGCCTCTACTGGGCGCTGGCCCACGGGGCGATGACGGTGGTCGCCCCGGCCACGAGCATCGTGGCGGCCGGCCTCCCCATCGCCGTCGGACTCTCACTCGGCGAGCGCCCCGGCCTCCCGGCGTTCGTGGGGATGCTCGTCGGGCTCACGGCCATCGCACTGATCGCCGGGGTGCTCGGGATCGCCCACGCGTCGACATCGCCCAGGATCCTCGGCGTGGCAGCCGTGGCCGGACTCGGCTTCGGGTCGCTGTTCGTGATGTACGGGCGCACCTCCGACGCGAGCGGCATGTGGCCACTCGCAGCCGGCCGCATCTCCGTCATCCCCATCCTGCTCGCGATCTGCCTCGCCACGGGGGCCCTCGCCACGCTCCGGGGTCGACCGATCCGATTCGCCGTGCTCGTGGGCCTGCTCGGGCTGATCGCCAACGTGGCGTACCTCGTGGCCGTTCGGCAGGGGCTGCTCTCGATCGTGGCCGTCGTGGTGGCGCTCTATCCGGCGAGCACCGTGGTCCTCGCCACGGTGCTGGACGGCGAGCGGATGACCCGTTCGCAGATGGCCGGACTCTGGCTCGCCGGCACCGCACTCGTGCTCGTCACGATCGGCAGCTGACGCTGCTACCCGGCGTGGGCGCGCTCGCGGGCGCCCTCGAGGTCGGCGCCCGCCCGAACGAGGGCGCCGCGGAGGCTGCAGTCGGCGATCTTCACCGGAGGAGCCACATCGGTGACGATCAACTCGACGATGTCGCGGTACACGGCCGCCGCCACGGTGTCGGTGTGGTCGAGCGCAGCGGGGCGACCGGCGTCGCCCCCGGCAGCGATCGTCGGATCCAGCGGAATGGACCCGAGGAACGGCACGCCGATCTCGTCGGCGAGGGCTTGGCCACCGCCAGCGCCGAACATCGCCGTCACGGTGCCGTCGGCGGCGGTCACCGGGCCCATGTTCTCGATCACGCCCGCAACCCGCAGGAATCCCTTACGAGCCATGTCGGCAGCGCGTGCCGCCACCTGTTGTGCTGCTTTGGCCGGGGTCGTGACGATCACGACATCGGCGCGCGGCAGCATGCGTGCGAGGCCCATCTGGATATCGGAGGTACCAGGCGGCATGTCGATCAACAGATAATCGAGTTCGCCCCACTGCACGTCTTCGAGGAAGTGCTGGACAGCACGGTTGAGCATCAGCCCGCGCCACATGATCGCCTCGGTCTGGTTCGCCCCGGCGATCGCTCCCATCGACACGACGTGCAGTACACCGTCGCCCACGGCACGCACGACCGGCTTCATCACGGTCTTGCCCTCGCCGGCGCGCTCACCCTCGATCTCAGCGTCGATACCGAGCAGTTGCGGCATCGAGAACCCACCGACATCAGCGTCGAGCACACCCACGGTGTAGCCCTGATCGGCGAGCAGCACTGCCAGGTTGGCGGTGACCGACGACTTCCCGACGCCGCCCTTGCCCGATGAGATCGCCAGGATGCGAGCAGTGGCGGGAATGTCGGTGTCGAGTGCGTTCTCGCGGGCTTTCCAGCGTGCGTGGGCCATCACGTTCTTGCGTTCGTCGGCCGTCATCTCACCGAAATGGACCTTGACGACGTCGATTCCGGGGAGTGACGCGACACGAGCTTTCGCATCACGCATCAACTGCGCCCGCAACGGGCAACCAGCCGTCGTGAGCGCCATGGTGATGTGCATCGCCCGATCGGCGCTGCGCTCGACACGCTTCACCATGCCGAGATCGACGACGTTGTCTCCGAGCTCCGGGTCGATCACGCCGCGAAGTGCGTTCAGGATCGCAGCTTCGTCGACGTCGTCGCCGATCACGGTGGGCGCTGACACCGCCGGCCGGGCGACATCGGGCGCCGTCTCGGCGGTTGCGCTCGACGCCACGGTCGTGTCGTCGGTCGTGTCGGTCGTGTCGCTCATCGTGTCGCTGGTGTGGTCGTCGCTCACATCATCCCCAGTTCCAGTCGGGCCACGTCTGACAGTCGCGACACGTCCCACGGCGGATCGAAGACGAGCTCGACCACGACCTGTTCGACACCGGGCAGCTTCGCCACCGCGTCGTGGAGGTCCTGGCGGAGGATGTCGCCCATACCGCAGAACGGTGCGGTCACCGACATGTCGATGTCCACTCGCCAACCCCCGCTCGGGAGTTCCTCGGCGTCGACCCGGTACACGAGGCCGAGTTCGACGATGTCGACCGGGATCTCTGGGTCGTACACGGTCGTGGCAGCCTCCCAGACCAGATCGGTGCTGAACGATGCATCGCTCGGCACATCGACGCTCTCGGGCGCGTCGACGAATCCGAAGTCGACGGAGTCCTCGGGGGTGAGACGGGCCATCTCACCATCGCTCGTGGTGACGGTGGCGGTACCACCGAGCGCCTGCAGCAGGGTGACCCGATCGCCAGCGGCGAGGGTGATCCGGTGCCCGGCCGGCACGATGGTGACCACGACGTCACGGGGAAGGGTGAATCCCTTCGAGGGGCTGACGCTGACGGGCTGATCAGACATCGTCGTGTCCGAGGCGGTGGGTGATCCAGGCCCGTACCGGCTCGATGCCCACGTCGTCGATCGCCTGATCAGCGAACCCGTTGATCAGGAGTCGACGCGCCTCGTCGGCTCGAAGACCGCGCGTACGCATGTAGTAGAGGGCCGTCTCGTCGAGCTGTCCGACAGTGGCACCGTGCTTGCACGCAACCTCGTCGGCCAGGATCTCGAGCCTCGGCTGGGTGTTGACCTCGGCGTAGTTGGACAGCAGCAGGTTGTCGTTCGACTGCTCGGCATCGGTGCCGTCGGCGCCCGGTCGGACATCGATGCCGCCGTTGAACACCCCCGTGCTCCGGTCGTCGAGGACCCCGCGGAACGTCTGACGACTCGTGCAATCGGGTGCGGCATGCACGACGTTGATCTGTTGGTCGAGCACCTGTTCGCCCACGCCGAAGAACAGCCCGGACAGGTCGGCCGTTGCGCCGGCACCGGCGAGCACGACGTTGTAGGCGCATCGACCGAACGCAGCTCCGAGATTGAACGATCGGGCGTTGAACGTACTCTCGGCCGCCTGGGTCACGTCGATTCGGCTCAGGTGCACCTGTGTGTCCGGTGCATCCTGCAACACGACGTGTTCGAGCGTCGCCCCCTCGTCGAGTGTGATCGTGGTGCGGACGTTCGATCCACCGAATTCGTCGGTGACACCGAGGCGGGTCTCGATGACCGTCGCCGAACTCCGAGCACCGAGATGGATGACCACGCCGGTGCACGACGCATTCCGCGTCGGGTCGGGAACTGCGACGTCGACGACATGGATCGGCACGTCGAGCGTGACATCGTCGGCGACTCGGACCACGGCACCGTCGTCGCCGAACGCGATGCTCAGCGCGAGATAGGCGTCGTCGATCTCGTCGTCGGCGATGTCGAAGTGATGCGCGACACGCTCGGGCTGCTCAGCCGACACATCGGCCAGGGATGAGAGCCGTAGGCCGTCAGGGCACGTGAGGTCGGATCGCTCGGTGTCGACGAGGCCGTTCACGACCACGATCCTGGGGCCTTCGATCGTCGGCATCTTCGCGTCGAGTTCGGGCAACGCTGCGGCGATGTCGACGGGCGGGCCGAACGACAGTGCGCCCAGTGTGCGGTGTGGGGCGTACCGCCATGCTTCATGGCGCTTGGTCGGGTACCCGATGACATCGAGTCGCTCGGCCACACTGCGGCGTGCCGCCGGCGACAGGTCGGAACCAGTACGTGTCGGCGAATCGATCGTCATGAACGAACTCCGGTGAGCGGTTGCTCGGGGGCGTCATCGAGCCCGTGGTTGAGGAAGTCGGCGTAGCCGTGGTCTTCGAGGTGCAGCGCCAGCGTGTGATCGCCCGACTCGACGATGCGACCATCGACGAGGACGTGCACGAAGTCAGGCTTGATGTAGTCGAGGAGGCGCTGGTAGTGCGTGATCACGATCATCGAGCGCTCGGGACCACGAAGTGCGTTGACCCCGCCGGCGATGATGCGCAGTGCGTCGATGTCGAGCCCGGAATCGGTCTCGTCGAGGACCGCCAGACGGGGCTGCATGATGGCCATCTGCAGGATCTCGTTGCGCTTCTTCTCGCCGCCGCTGAAGCCGGCGTTGACTGCTCGGTCGAGGAAGTCCTGCTTCATCTCGACGAGGTCCATCGCGTCCTTCGCGACCTTCAGGAATTCGCGGGCGCTGATCTCGGTGTCACCACGGGAGCGTCGAACCGAGTTGAGCGCCGTGCGAAGGAAGTACATGTTGTTGACGCCCGGGATCTCGACCGGGTACTGGAATCCCATGAACACGCCGGCGGCGGCGCGGTCCTCGGGCTCCATGCCGAGCAGGTCGGCGCCGTCGAGCGTGACGGTGCCGGTGATCTCGTAGCCGTCGCGTCCGGCGATCGTGTGCGCGAACGTGCTCTTGCCCGAGCCGTTCGGACCCATGATCGCGTGGACTTCTCCGGCTCCGACGTCGAGGTTCAGACCCTTGAGGATCTTCGTCTGGCCGATGGCGGCGGTGAGGTTCTCCACGTGCAGCATCAGCCGACACTTCCTTCCAGGCTCACGCTCAGCAGACGCTGAGCTTCGACGGCGAATTCCATCGGGAGTTCGTTGAACACCTCACGGCAGAAGCCGTTGACGATCATCGACATCGCATCTTCTTCGGTCATGCCGCGTTGGCGGCAGTAGTACAACTGGTCCTCGCCGATCGTCGACGTGGATGCTTCGTGCTCGATCTGGGCACTGGGGTTCTTCACCTCGATGTACGGGATCGTGTGGGCGCCGCACTCCTTGCCGAGCAGCAGCGAGTCGCACTGGGTGTAGTTCCGAGCGTTCACGCCCGAACGCAGGACCTTGACGAGCCCGCGGTAGGTGTTCTGTCCGTGGCCGGCCGAAATCCCCTTCGAGATGATCGAGCTCGTGGTGTCGGCACCGATGTGCACCATCTTGGTGCCGGTGTCGGCTTGCTGGTGCTTGCTCGACAGAGCCACCGAGTAGAACTCGCCGACCGAACGATCGCCCTGCAAGATGACGCTCGGGTACTTCCAGGTGATGGCCGAACCGGTCTCGACCTGTGTCCAGGAGATCTTGGCGTCGGTGTGCGCACGACCGCGCTTGGTGACGAAGTTGTAGATGCCGCCGACACCGTTCTCGTCGCCGGGATACCAGTTCTGAACCGTCGAGTACTTGATCTCGGAGCGGTCCTTGGCGACGAGTTCGACCACAGCCGCATGCAACTGGTTCTCGTCACGCTGAGGGGCAGTGCACCCTTCGAGGTAGGACACATGGGAATCGTCGTCGGCCACGATCAGGGTGCGCTCGAACTGGCCGGTGTTCTCCGAATTGATGCGGAAGTAGGTCGACAGTTCCATCGGGCACCGCACCCCCTTGGGGATGTAACAGAACGAACCGTCGGAGAAGACGGCCGAGTTGAGCGCGGCGAAGTAGTTGTCTCGCACCGGCACGACCGAACCGAGGTGCTCACGCACGAGGTCGGGGTACTCCTGGACCGCCTCGGAGAACGAGCAGAAGATGACGCCGGCCTCGGCGAGTGTCTTCTTGAACGTGGTGGTGACCGAGACCGAGTCGACGACGGCGTCGATGGCGACGTTGCTGAGCATCTTCTGCTCGTGGAGCGGGATACCGAGCTTGTCGAACATCTCCCGGATCTCGGGATCGACGTCGTCCATGCTGTCGAGCACCGGCTTCTTCCTGGGCGCCGCCCAGTAGCTGATCGCCTGGTAGTCGATCGGCGCGATCTGCAACTTGGCCCAGTCGGGCTCCTCCATCGCCTGCCATGCTTCGAACGCCTTCAGGCGCCACGCGAGGAGCCATTCGGGCTCGTTCTTCTTGGCCGAGATCAGGCGGACGACGTCTTCGTTCAGTCCCGGAGGCGCGATGTCGGTGTCGAGGTCGGTACTGAAGCCGTACTCGTAGCTCGCCTCGGTCAGTTCCTCGATGTCTCGCAGTGTTTCGCTCATCAGAGTTCCTTTCGTCGCCCCCGGCTTCGGTGGGCGGTCCGTCGGCACCGATTTCGCTGTGCTCCATCCAGTCAACTGGAGGAACGAATCGATGGCCCCACTCTACGCATGATTTCCACGGAAATCACCGGGAAAACTCGATGACCTTCGATGAGCGTGCTTCCCGACGACCAGAGAGGTGCCGAATCGGCCTCGACAGCCCGGGATCGGGATGAACGTGAATCCCCCGCCGAGAAGCGGTCGAGGATCCGCTCGAGCGCGGCGTGATGGAGCCGGAGTCTCGGCGAGCGCCTCGGCGCCGATCCTCACCGGTCGGTCTCCGCTGACCTCGCGAGCGGTGCCGCCGACCGCCGCCGTGAACGAGGCGGCCGCACCCTCGGGTGATATCGCCTCCCTGACCGCTGCGAGCGCGAACCGCAGCTCTGTCTCGAAGAGCGATGCACTGATCTCGTCGAGCGTCTCGCGAAGTCCGGCGCCTCGTTCGTCGACGAGCGCAGCCGACGCCCAGGGGACGATGCTCTCGGCTGCCACCATCGCGAGGCCGTCCTCGAGCACGACCAGATCGGTTGCCGACAGCTCGGGGTGGTCGGAGAACAGGATGCCGACGTCAGCAGCACCGTCGCGCACCGCCGCCGCGATCGGGGCACCAGGCGCGGCCTGGACGAGCAGATCGCTCACGTCGATGCCGTAGACACGCGCCAGGCCGTCGGCGCAGTACGGATTGCTCCCACAAGTCGGGAGGCGCGGCCAGACGGACCGTCTCGAGCGGTGGGACCACCTCTCCCGGCTCCGTGGTGGTCGCAACGTCAGCCGCATCGGGTTCGGTGGTGGCTGGTACAGGGTCGGTCGGTTCGGGGTCGGTCGGTTCGGGAGCGGAGGAGCTGTCGTTCGAGGTGCATCACCAGCAAATGCGATCGCGGCCAGCGCCGTCGCTCGGTGACGGGGACGCGCGGCGACAACTCGTGCAGCTGTCTCGAGGACCTACGCTCAAGCCATGGCTCGGTATGGAGCGCTGGCCGTACTCGCAGTGGTTCCGCTGGTCGCCGGAGGGGTGCACGGCCTCGGTGCCCGGTGGCACGCGAGGTCACTGTCGGCCGCGGGTGGCGTCGCCATCGCCTACGTCTTCGTCCACCTGCTGCCTGAGCTCAGCACCGCACAGGCCGACGTCGAGGGCAGCGGACTCATCCCCTATCTCGAGCACCACGTCTATGTGTTCGCGCTGTTCGGCCTCGTCGCCGCGTTCGGCAACCAACGGTTCGCGCTCGCCCACGAAGCCGAACGCGCAGTGGTCGCGATCGGTGTCGCCTCCATCGGAGCATTCCTCGTCGGATACTCCTTGGCGAGTCGTGACGACGCCGCGATCCAGCCCATCGTCCTCTTCACCGTCGCCCTCGGGCTCCACTACCTCGTGGTCGACCACGGGATCGCGAGCCGCTATCCGCATGCCTACGGCCGGGTCGGCCGGTATGTCGTGTCGGGGTCGGTGCTGGCCGGCGGCGCGATGACGATCCTCGTCGAGCTGTCGCCCGCTGCGCTCGCCCTGATGCTCGCCCTCATCGCCGGAGCTGTGATCCTCGAGACGTTCCGGCACGAGCTGCCCCAGGCCGGGAGCATCAACTTCGTCGCCTTCGTGTCCTCCGCAGCTGTGTACACGGCGCTGCTGTTGGCGCTGGGACAGTGACCGCGGTGCCATCCTGGTGACGCCTCACCTCGGAAGCTCGGATCTCGGGGGCACCTGACTCGCGGGACGCGGCGCTCCGCTGGCCACCGTGGTGGAGCCGCTGTGGTCGGCGGAACGCTCCACCCGTCCGACCGGGCGCGAGAGCAGGCCGCGGACCTTCGGCCCTGGTCCCGAGACGTGGCTCGGTGTTCGATGACCATCAAGTTGAGAGACACGACCGGGACCGCTCCGGGGTCTGAGAGGCCAGCCACGGTCAGCGACCCCGAGCACCTGATCCGGACGACGCCGACATCGGGAGAACATCTCCGATACTGCTTCTCACCCACCCCACCTCAGCACCCCACCTGGACGTCGAACCATGCGCACCGTGACAATGATGCTGATCGCAGCGACGTGGTTGGTCGTGGGGTGCGCCGGCGACGACGCGACGCCCGAGCCGGTGGGCGGTCCGATGTCAGCGGTGGTGCAGCTCCCCGATCCGGAGTACGACGGCGACCTGAGCCTGGAGGCGACGATCTCGGCCCGTCGATCGGTACGTGAGTGGGGCCCGGAGGCCGTCACCCTCGACGAGCTCGGTCAGCTCCTCTGGGCCGCTCAAGGCATCACCGCCGAGTGGGGCGGCCGATCGGCGCCCTCGGCCGGAGGCACCTACCCACTCGAGATGTACGCCCTGGCGTCGAAGGTCGACGGCCTCGAGCCCGGTGTCTACCGCTACCGACCCCACGACCACCAGCTCGTCCCGACGATCGACGGGGATCGCCGCGACGACCTGGCCGAGGTCTCGCTGGGCCAGGCGAGTGTCGGGACCGCCCCCCTGAACCTCGTCGTCACGGCGGTTCCGGAACGAACTGCCGAGCAGTACGGCGGGAGGGCCGAGCGCTACGTCGCCATGGAGGCCGGCCACGTGGCCCAGAACGTGGCGCTGCAGGCCGTGTCGCTCGGCCTCGGCTCGGTTCCGATCGGGGCGTTCACCGACGACGAGGCCGCACGACTCCTCGACCTCTCGGATGGCGAGGTGGTGCTCTACATCCTCCCCATCGGCCCTCCCGTGAGCCGCTGAGCGGCACCAGCGTCGGCTGGCACGGTTCGGTGGCTGCCCTTCAGGCAGGCGCCTCGGACGAAGGGGCGGAACTCTCATCGCACTCGATGTCCGAGCGTGCGGTCGTTGTCGAGGAGAGCCGAGACCCGGGCCGGCGGTACGATGCGTGAGCACCCGTCCCACCGTCGCGACGTGGCGCAACTACTTCCAAGGAGGAAGCGGATGACCTCATCTGCAGGATTGGCAGGGGACTCGGACACCTCGAGCCCGAAGGCTCAGGTGATCATCACGGGACGCAACGTCGTGGTGCCGGAGCACTTCGCCGAGCGTGTCAAGGCCAAGCTCGCGAAGATCGAGCGCCTCGACCCGACCGTCACGTCATTCCATGTGGAGCTGCAGCACGAGCCGAACCCCCGCCGCGAATCGGAATCGGATCGGATCCAGATCACCGCCACCAGCCGGCACCACCTCGCGCGGGCCGAGGCCAAGGAGGACAGCTTCTACGCGGCGCTCGAGACCGCGCTGGCCAAGATGGAGCGGTCCCTCCGCAAGGTCAAGGCACGGCGCACCATCGCCCGTTCTGGACACCGCGTCCCGCCGAACACCGCCGCCATCGCCGCCGAGATCGCCGAAGGTGCAGCCGACTCCGAGCAGGACACTGGTCGCTACGACGTCGATCCGTACGCCGATTCGGTCGAAGACATCGCTCCCGGACGGGTCGTGCGCACCAAGGAGCACGAGGCCATCCCGATGACGGTCGACGATGCGCTGTCGCAGATGGAGCTGGTCGGACACGACTTCTTCCTCTTCGTCAACAGCGAGGACCAGCGGCCTTCCGTGGTGTATCGCCGTCACGCGTACGACTACGGCTTGATCTCGCTCGTCAGCGAGGACGCTCCAGACGACCCCGGCGCGAGCTGAGCCCCGCATCACACCCGCGTCGGGCGACAGCGCTCCGACTCGTCGGTCACATCGAATCCGGTGCGATGCCAGCTGCGACCTGATGTCCATCCAACGGCACTTGGTGGCGAGGCCCGAGGAAGTGCGTTTGCGCACCCGAATCGGCACGTGGCGTGCGGATTTCGGCACGCAGAGCCGGGCCGACCACGGCTGCCACGTACCGCCGGAAGTGCGCACGTCCCGCCCGACTTCAGTCGGTGAGTCCCGACCTTGGCGTTGACCTCGATCTCGACGTCGTCGTCCGGTTCGCCGACCGCCCCAGCACCGTTCATGGCTGGAGGTTCCGTTCGAACAGGTCGAGCAGCGCCGCCCAGTGCCGGTCGTCGGCGACAGGGTCGTAGGCGGGACGGTCGTCGAATGCGAAGCCGTGATGTGTCCCCCAGTACCGCTCGACCCGGCCCCGCACGCCGGCGGCCTGCATCGCCGCTTCGAACCGGTCGACCATGTCGAGCGGTATGTACTCGTCGTGCTCGGCGGCGGCGATGTACAGCTCCCCTTCGATTTCGTCGAGCCTGGTGTGTGGTGAATCGTTCGCGTCGACGTGGAGCCCCACGCCGTAGAAGCTGGCTGCCGCCTTGACCTGTTGGGGGTACTCCGCGGCGATCCAGATCGAGAACGGCCCACTCATGCAGTACCCCACGCACCCGACCCGGCTCGCGTCGACAGCGGGGTCACCTGCCGCGTGCGCGAGCAGCGCCTCGGCGTCGCAGGTGATCATGCGGGTCCCGACGAACTGTGTGAGTTCGACCATCTGCTGGAACGACTCATCGCTGGAGACGTCGAGTTCGAACGATGGCGTCGCGCGGTAGTAGAGGTTCGGCAACATCACGTAGTAGCCGTTTGCGGCGACGCGATCGGCCATCTGGTGCAGCAGCGGTCGCTTACCGGGGGCATCCATCAGGAACAGCACGACTGGGAACGGCCCGTCGCCCTCGGGACGGACGACGTAGGTGCCGATCGAGCCGTCGGTGGATTCGATCTCGATGTCGGCTCGAAGCATGCGCCGACGGTAACGCTCGGCGTCCTCCGCCGAGATCTCCAGGACGGGCTGGGACCGACGCTGTGGGGCATCTGGTTGTTCGTGACCACTCCCGGACGCCTCCGGCCTCCGACCAGGATCGATCGGCGCTGCGAGCGTCTCGAATGGCATCGAGCAACGCGGCATCGACGCCGTCTCGCTGTTCAACGAGTTCTGCGACGGTCCGAAGTGCCGCAGTGTCCGCTTCCTGACCGATCCGAATGTCACCGGGGCCGAAACCCCGGTGACATTGCGTGGTCGTTCAGCTCAGCTGCAGCCGCTGGTGCTGCCGCAGCTCGGGCAGGCGTGGCAACTGCCCGCCCGCATCATCTGCACACCGCACTGCATGCACATCGGCGCATCGCCGGTGCGCACCTCGTCGGAGCGGGGCACGGGGCGGACGATGCCACGAGCCGCCGTGTTGTCCTCAGGGGTCTGCTCGAGCGTGCCCGCTTCCATCGCAGCGGCCAGCTCGCCGGCGGACTGCACCGACTTCGGCTCGGCCGGGATCTCGGAGCCCTGCGAGGTCTCCGTGACGGCCTCCTCGACGCCGGGCAGTGTGGGCTGCAGCCGCTCGTCGACCGAGAAGATCGCCAGCTCGGCACGCTCGTCGTAGGTCAAGTACTCGAGCGCCAAGCGCCGGAACAGGTAGTCCATGATCGAGCTGGCGAAGCGGATGTCGGGATCGTCGGTCATGCCGGCGGGCTCGAAGCGCATGTTGGTGAACGCCTCGACGAACGCCCGCATGGGCACCCCGTACTGCAAGCCGTAGCTGATCGACTTGGCGAAGGCATCCATGATGCCCGAGAGCGTCGAGCCCTGCTTGGACACGGTGAGGAAGATCTCACCGGGCTGGCCGTTCTCGTACTCGCCGATCGTGGCGAAGCCCTTGCAGTCGGCAACCCGGAACTCGAACGTGCGGCCCGTACGGGTACGGGGCAGCTTCTGGCGCACCGGCTGGTGAACGATCTTCTCGACGATCTTGACGACCTGGTCCTCCACGGCGACCGCCGGGTCGGCGGCGGCAGCGTCCTTCTTCACGGTGGAGAGGGGCTGACCCACCTTGCAGTTGTCCCGATAGATCGCGACGGCCTTGAGGCCGAGCTCCCACGACAGCTGGTGCAGCGCCGCCACCTCCTCGACCGAGGCCTCCTCGGGCATGTTCACCGTCTTGGAGATGGCGCCCGACAGGAACGGCTGCACGGCACCCATCATCCGCACATGGCCCTTGTAGTGGATGGTGTTGTCACCCATCGAGCAGGCGAACACCGAGACGTGCTCGGGGGCGAGATGAGGCGCTCCGAGGATCGACTTGTTCTCGTCGATGTACGAGATGATCTCGGCCACCTGCTCGATCTCGTAGCCGAGCCGACGCAGCGCCCGCGGGATCGTCTGGTTGACGATCGACATCGTGCCGCCGCCCACCAGCTTCTTCATCTTCACGAGACCCAGGTCAGGCTCGATGCCGGTGGTGTCGCAGTCCATCATCAACCCGATGGTGCCCGTGGGCGCGAGCACCGACGCCTGACTGTTGCGTACGCCGTACTCCTCGCCGTCGCGCACCGAGGCCTCCCAAGCCTGCTGCCCGGCCGCCAACAGGTCGTCGGGCACCGCGTGTGCACCCTCGATCTCGTAGCTGGCGTCGCGGTGCATCCGGAGCACGTTGAGCATGTGCTCCTCGTTGTCGGCGAAACCGGCGAACGGGCCCATGCGGGCGGCCGTACGAGCGCTCGTGGCGTAGGCGTGGCCGGTCATCAGCGAGGTGAGCGATGCGGCCCACGCCCGGCCCTCGTCGGAGTCGTAGGCGAACCCGAGCGCCATCAGCAGCGCTCCGAGGTTGGCATACCCGAGACCGAGCTGACGGAAGTTCCGGCTGGTCTCGCCGATCTGCGGCGTGGGGTAGTCGGCGCGTCCGACCAGGATCTCCTGGGCGGTGAACATGACCTCGACGGTGTGCATGTACGCGTCGACGTCGAAGGTGTCGAAGCCCTCGCCGTCGCCGGCCAGGTACTTCAGCAGGTTGATCGACGCCAGGTTGCAGGCACTGTCGTCGAGGTGCATGTACTCGCTGCACGGGTTGCTGCCGTTGATGCGGCCGGTGTTGTGGGCCGTGTGCCAGCGGTTGATGGTGGTGTCGAACTGCAGACCCGGGTCGGCGCACTCCCACGAGGCCTGGGCGATCTGGAGCCACAGGTCACGGGCCCGCACGGTCTTGACGACCTCACCGGACGTGACCGCCTTCAGACCCCAGTCGGCATCGTCGACCACGGCCTGCATGAACTCGTCGGTCACCCGCACCGAGTTGTTCGCGTTCTGGTACTGGATCGAGTACGAGTCGGCGCCGTCGAGATCCATGTCGAAGCCGTTGTCGCGCAGCACGCGGGCCTTGCGCTCCTCTTTGACCTTGCACCACACGAACTCCTCGACGTCGGGATGGTCGACGTTCAAGATGACCATCTTGGCGGCGCGACGGGTCTTGCCACCCGACTTGATGGTGCCGGCCGAGGCGTCGGCACCGCGCATGAAACTGACCGGGCCCGAGGCCGTGCCACCGCCCTCGAGCGGTTCGGCACTGGAGCGGATCTTCGACAGGTTGATGCCCGACCCCGAGCCACCCTTGAAGATGATGCCTTCCTCGCGGTACCAGTTGAGGATCGAGTTCATCTTGTCGTCGACCGACAAGATGAAGCAGGCGGAGGCCTGCTGCGGCACACCCTTGACGCCGATGTTGAACCACACCGGGCTGTTGAACGCCGCCCGCTGGGTGACGAGGATGTACTTGAGTTCGTCGCGGAACGCCTCGGTCTCGGCGTCGTCGGCGAAATAGCCGCCCTCGACACCCCATCGGGTGATCGTCTCGACCACCCGGTCGATCACCTGACGCAGCGACCACTCACGCTCAGGGGTGCCGAGGGTGCCCCTGAAGTACTTCTGGGCGACGATGTTGGTGGCGTTCACCGACCAGCTCTTGGGGAACTCCACGCCAAGCTGCTCGAACGCGACCGAGCCGTCCTTCCAGTTCGTGATGCGCGCATCACGTTGCTCCCACTCGACCTCGTCGTACGGCTCGACACCGGGGGACGTGAACAGGCGGCGCAATCCGATGGAAAGTCGCTCGGGTGCCAGTGACATATGGTGCTCCTCGAAGTTCCACGACCCTCGTCGCGGTGTCGTTCATCGTATGGTGGTCGTGCGTATCCCGCCGGAGCGGCTCGAGCCGGACACAACATCTTGTGACCGGCTCGACCTGACCCGACCGCTCCACCACCATCTGTTGTGGTGATCGCGCCCGGGCGATGAATTACACCACTGTAGTTACGATGATGTCAACGGTTCATCAGGATTCCCGGCCAACAATGCCCTGACCAGGGATGACTCCCTCGGTCACCAGCGGGCTGCCGGTGCTCGATCGAGGCCGGGAATGCGGCGCGACATCACAGGTTCAGGACGTCTGCCCCAGACGGACCACCACCCTGGTCGGACAGCGGCACCACCTTCTCTTCCGTGTGTCGCGCCGTTCCCGGCACGAGTGGCAACAGTAGGCAACGAGCCCTGTGGGGAGGAAGGGGTACAACCGTGTGGATTTCTCGCGGTCACCTGTGCGTCACGGTGTGGACATCGCCGCGTTACCCACAGGAACCGCCGCCGGAGCAGGCCCACGACCACACGGGGTGCCAGGATCAAGGTCATGCGTCGACTGCATCCACCGCCTGCGACCGTCACCGATGTCAGAGAGCTGTACGCCTCCCACCGCCCGAGACACGCCGATGGTCGACCACACGTCGGCATCTGCATGGTCTCGAGCCTCGATGGGTCGACCGTCGTGGCGGGCAAGTCGGCTCCGCTCTCGAGCCCCCTCGACACCGAGGTGCTCTTCGCGCTTCGGGCACTGGCCGATGTGATCGTGGTCGGCGCCGGCACCGTACGGGCCGAGGGGTACGGTGCGCCCTCGAAGGCGGGGCAGCGCATCGGTGTCGTCACGATGTCGGGTGACCTCGACGTCGACGGCGATCTGTTCACGTCGGGTGCGGGCTTCTTCATCTGCAGCGACTCCACCCCCGATCGTGGTGTCGAGACGCTCCGTGTCGGCACCGACCACATCGACCTCGACCAGGCGATCCGCCGACTCCCCGAGATCTCTCCGGACGTGGCGTTCGTGCAGGCAGAGGGTGGCGCCCGACTCAACGGCGCTCTGCTCGATGCCGGTCTCGTGGACGAGTTGCACCTCACGCTCTCGCCGCGCCTCGTGGGCGGCGACGGTCCGAGGCTGGCGGCAGGATCGGGCGACGTGACCTGCGATCTCGACCTCGCGCACCTCGCGGTGGACGACGACTCGTTCGTGTACACACGCTGGACACGACGCACCTGAACGCGGCCGGGTCGAGGACCCATGGCCCCTCAGCCGGTCGGCCGGTCAGCCGGTCGGCCGGTCAGCCGGTCGGCCGGTCAGCCGGTCAGCCGGTGACGTC
>REDU01000111.1 GCA_007693335.1 Ilumatobacter sp.
GGCACCATGTCGACCTGGCACCATGGGCGGGTGCCGATCGAGCCACCGCCGAGCCGCTGGGTACTGCCCACCGACCCGCCCCTCGACGACAGCGGCATCGTGGCCATCGGCGCCGACCTGCACGCGGGCACGCTGCTCGCCGGCTACCGGTCGGGGCTGTTCCCGATGCCCTTCGACCGCAAGCGCATCGCCTGGTTCTCCCCCGATCCTCGAGGCGTGCTCCCGCTCGACGGCCTACGCGTGAGCCGATCGCTGCGTCGCAGCCTGCGACGCTACGAGGTGCGCGTCGACACCCGATTCACCGAGGTGATGGAACGGTGCGCCGACCCGCGACGCGACGGCGGTTGGATCGACCGCCGATTCGTGCAGGCCTACACCGAACTCCACGAGCTCGGGTGGGCCCACTCCGTCGAGACGTACCTCGACGGCGAGCTGGTGGGCGGGCTGTACGGGGTGCGGGTGGGCGGGCTGTTCGCCGGCGAGTCGATGTTCCACACGGCCACCGACGCGTCGAAGGTGGCGCTCGTGCACCTGGTCGAGCACCTGCACGCCGATCACGTCACGCTGCTCGACGTGCAGTGGACCACACCCCACCTGCGCTCGCTCGGCGCCGGCGACATCTCACGCGACGACTACCTGTGCCGTCTGCGGACGGCCGTGTCGGAGCACTGACACCGGTTCGCACGAGTGCCACCGCACGAATCAGCACCCGGTGTCGGCGGGCCGCCACCCGCCCGACACCGGGGCTCGCCGGCCGCTTGTCCCAGGCGACCCGGGAGGAGAGGTTCCCGCCACGGGAATTGGGTCCTCCGGGCCACACGACCGACATCTTCGTATCGGCACGAGTGCTCGGGACTTGAGCGGGTACGCGACCACCGACAACACTCGCGGGATGAGCGATCGCGATCGTCCGTGGATGATGCGGACCTACTCGGGCCACTCGACGGCACGAGCCTCCAACGAGCTCTACCGCACCAACCTCTCGCGCGGCCAGACCGGCCTGTCGATCGCGTTCGACCTCCCCACCCAGACCGGGTACGACCCCGACTCGCCGATGGCGCGCGGCGAGGTCGGCAAGGTGGGCGTGCCGGTGGCCCACCTCGGCCACATGCGCACGCTGCTCGACGGCATCCCGCCGGGGCAGATGAACACCTCGATGACGATCAACGCCACCGCGTCATGGCTGCTCGCGCTGTACGTCGCCAACGCCGAGGAGCAGGGCGTGCCGTCGACCGAGCTGCGCGGCACCACCCAGAACGACATCGTCAAGGAGTACCTGTCGCGGGGCACGTACATCTTCCCGCCCGAGCCCTCCCGACGACTGATCGTCGACATGGTGGCCTGGTGCGCCGAACACGCCCCGCTCTGGAACCCGATGAACGTCTGCTCGTACCACCTGCAAGAGGCGGGGGCCACGCCGGTGCAGGAGATCGCCTACTCGCTCGCCACCGCGATCGGGGTGCTCGACGCGGTGCGCGACTCGGGTCAGGTCGAGCCCGAGCAGTTCGGCCAGGTGTTCGGCTCGATCTCGTTCTTCGTGAACGCGGGCATCCGCTTCGTGGAGGAGGTCTGCAAGATGCGGGCGTTCACCGAGATGTGGGATCGCATCGGTCTCGAGCGCTACGGCGTGGACGACCCGAAGGCCCGCCGGTTCCGGTACGGCGTGCAGGTGAACTCGCTCGGGCTCACCGAGTCACAGCCCGAGAACAACGTGCAGCGCATCGTGCTCGAGACGCTCGGCGTGTCGCTGTCGAAGCGGGCCAGGGCGCGATCGATCCAGCTCCCGGCCTGGAACGAGGCACTCGGCCTCCCGCGACCGTGGGACCAGCAGTGGTCGCTGCGCATCCAGCAGGTGCTCGCCCACGAGACCGATCTGCTCGAGCACGACGACATCTTCGACGGCTCCCACGTGATCGAGGCCCGCACCGCCGAGCTCCGCGACGCCGCGCAGGCCGAGCTCGACGAGGTGCTCGAGATGGGCGGGGCGTTCGAAGCGGTCGACGAGCTCAAGAACCGGCTCGTGTCGTCGATGGCCGATCGCACGCGACGTATCGAGTCCGGCGAGCAGATCGTGGTCGGGGTCAATCAGTACACCGAGACGGCGCCGTCCCCGCTGGGGGGCGAGGGATCGATCCTCACCGTCGACCCCGAGGTCGAGGCCGAGACCATCGCCGACGTCGAGGCGTGGCGCGCCGCGCGCGACGCCACGGCCGTGGAGGCAGCGATCGACGAGCTCCGTCGGGTGGCGGCCTCCGGCGAGAACGTGATGCCCGCATCGATCGAGTTGGCGCGCGCTGGTGGCACCACCGGCGAGTGGGCCGCCGCCATGCGTGACGCCTTCGGCGAGTACCGAGCACCCACCGGGGTGGGAGCGGCGTCGGCGGTCGGCTCGAGGAGCCTGGGTGACGTGGCCGAGTACGTTCGGTCGATGGCCGGTGGGCCGCCCAAGCTGCTGGTGGCGAAGCCCGGGCTCGACGGCCACTCGAACGGTGCCGAGCAGATCGCGGTGGCGGCGCGCGACGCCGGCATGGAGGTCATCTACGCCGGCATCCGCCTCACGCCCGAGCAGATCGCCGCCTCGGCACGCGACGAAGATCCCGACGTGATCGGGTTGTCGATCCTGTCGGGCTCGCACCTCGCCCTGGTGCCCGACGTGATCGAGCACCTCGGCGCGGCCGGTGTGGACGCCCCGGTGATCGTCGGCGGCATCATCCCCGACGCCGACCAGCGTTGGCTCCGCGACCACGGCGTGGCCGCCGTGTACACCCCCAAGGACTACGACGTGAGCCGCATCATGCTCGAGATCGCCCAGCTCGCCGACCACCACCGCCAACACGCCCCCACCCCCACCTGAACCCCACCCCCACCTGCCCGAAGTCCTTCTGTGTGAGCACCCAGAAGGACCGGTACATCTGGCTGCTCACGTAGAAGCGATGTCGAGCGCCGAGCGGACCGTCGACACGACGTACGGGCTGTCATCGACGATCATGCGGTACGAGAACTGGACGCAGCGTCGTCCCTGCAGAACGAGCGCATTGGCCCGCTCGGCATCGGCTCGCATCTGCGTTTCGCTGCGATGCCAGCGGTACCCCAGGACCTCGACCACGAGATCGGCCGACTCGAAGTGGAAGTCGACCCTCACGAGCTCGTCGCGTCGTCGAGCGAGCACCACTTGCGAACGTGGCCGAGGCAGACCGGCAGCGTGAACCAGCTCGAGGAAGCGCCGTTCGAGCCATGAGTGCCCTCCGCGAGCCAACTCCCCTCCCTCGAGGGCATCCAGGAGCCGGGGTAGCCCGTACCGCCCCTTCGAGCGGAGCGCCACGATGCGACGGTGGAGCAGATCCTCAGAGATCAGCCCGTCGCGGAGCGCGCCGTCGATCAAGGTCGTGAGACGTGCTCGATCACATCTCGCAGCGATGTCGATGAGCGTTCGGACCGGGCTCATGAGCGGTATCCCATCGACCTCACAGGTGTCGATCGGATCGATCACCTCCGAGGTGTGGACGACCACGCCGTGCCGTCGCAGGTTCCTTCCACGCGGCACGAGCACGTGGTACGGCCGCCGGACGACGAACGAGTGGTAGCGATGGAAGGCCGCGGCGGTGGGACCCGAGACCCAACACGGATCGCCGATGTCGATGACGACGGCGTGCACATCGGCGACTGCGGACCGAGGTGCGAGCGAGGATCGCAGGGTGCGGACACCGACTGGCTCGAGGAGACCGCTCTGGACCCGATCTCGAAGCTCGGCGTTCCCGATGCCGGCAGCCGCAGCCTGCCGACGCGTGAACGCACCGTGCTGACCTGTCGATTCCGCCGCGAGCCGGCGGTACCCGTCAGGCACGTCGTCACGTCAACCGGCGGCCGCCCGTGCCACCAACATCCGACGTTCTGCGTGAGCGCACAGAACCCACGCTCGTTCTGCGTGCTCACACAGAACGGCAGGAGCTGGGTCAGACGTGGGCGGGGAGGTTGTCGCTGATCCAGGTGTCGAGGGCGGGGCCCGACTCGAAGCTGGTGATCAGGGCGTAGCGGGGCTCGGTGCCGTTGTGCACGACGACGTGCCACAGGCGCTGGGTGTCGACCACGAACCGGGCGCCCTTGGTGAGGGGGACCCGGCGCTCGGTGGTGGGGTCGGGCAGGCCATCGGCGTCGTTGTCCATGAGCAGCATGTAGCTGTCGGGATTGTCGGTGAGCTCGACCCAGGAGCGCACCACCCATCCCTCGTGCTCGGGATTGAACCGGTTGTTGTCGTCGCGGTGGATCGAGCGGACGGCCGTGTCGCGGTCCTGCGGCTCGAGTTTGATGATGCGCACCCGACCGAAGTTGGCGCCCACGGCGTCGACGTAGTCGCGGATGGTGGGGGTCTTGTCGGCGTTGACGGTCCACAGGGCGTCCTTGTCGGTCTTGCCCTTGTCCCAGAAGCCGCGACAGTCGAGCTCGCCGTCGGCCGAGGCGAGCGGCGCGAAGTTGGTGTCGCCACCGCTCTTCCAGTCCATGTACTCGAGCGACGTCCACTCGGCGTCGGGAACCTCGAGCGGCATCGGTGCCAGCTCGACCACACCGGTCTCGGCGAGCACGTCGAGGCGCTGGTGCGGCGTGCGCAGCGGGATCTGCACGCTCCAGTGTTCGCGGTTCGGCCAGAAGCTCATGGACGAGAGTCTAGGAACGACCGCAGTGCGCCACAGGGAACTCGGTCACACGCGACGGCGCCTCAGCCCTCGGTGGTGGTGGGCGCGGGGAGCTCGCTGACCACTTGGATGCCGCGGGGGATCTCGATGGTCTGACCGGCCTGGATGTTGTCGGGGTTCTCGATGCTGTCGTTCAGCTCCACGATCGACTGGACGGTGACGCCGAAGCTCTCGGCGATGATCGCGAGCCCCTCGCCGGGCTTGATGGTGTAGAAGAGCCGGTCGGTCGAGATCGTCGTGGTCGTGGTCGAGGTGGTCGTGGTGGTGGCGAGGGGCGGCAGCGAGGTGAACGCGCCGTCGTCGCCACCAACGCACGCGACCGACACCCCGGCGGAGCCGAGGCACAGCACTGCGAGGACGAGCGTTCGACGCATCACGACCCGATCACCGTAGTCTCACGCCCGATGGAAGTACCCAGCGCCCCCGATCGCCGGTACGACGTCGATTCCGACGGCGTGCGAATCGCCGTGCACGAATGGGGTCACGATCAGGCTCCGGTCCTGGTGCTCGTGCACGGCGGGTTCGACTTCGCCCGCACCTTCGACGTGTTCGCACCGAAGATCGCCGCCCACGGTTGGCGGGTGGTGAGCTGGGACCACCGCGGCCACGGCGACAGCGAGCACGCGGCGCTGTACTCGTGGGAGGCCGATCTCCGCGATGCCGCTGCCGTGTTCGACCACGTGAGCCCGGGGCGGCCGGTACCGGTGATCGGGCACTCGAAGGGCGGCGCGCTGATGATCCAGTTCGCCGACGCCCAGCCGTACCGCATCTCGGCGCTGGTGAACCTCGACGGGATCCCCTCGAAGCGCCCGATCCCCGACGTGGCCGAGCACGAGCGCACCAAGATGCTGGCCAGCGAGGTGTCCGGCTGGCTCGACCACCGACGCTCCACCGCCGTGGCCCGCCGCAAGCCCGGCACCATCGACGAGCTGGCACGGCGCCGGGGCCGCATGAACCCGCGCCTCCCGCACGAGTGGTTGCGCCATCTCGTCCTCGTGGGCGCGTTCGAGTCCGACGACGGCTGGCGGTGGAAGATCGATCCGTCGATGCGGATGGGCGGGTTCGGGCCGTGGCGCCCCGAGTGGGCGTTGATGCGGCTGCCGGGGCTGTCGGCGCCGTTCCTGGGCGTGCTGGTGTCGGAGGTCGAGGAGATGGGCTGGGGCACGTCCCCCCACCACGTCGAGCCGTACCTGCCCGCCCAGGGCCGACTCGAGTTCCTGCAGGGGCTCGGACACTTCGCCCACATCGAGGACCCCGACCGTGTGGTCGACATGACGCTCGACTTCTTCGCGGAGGCGGGGGCATGACCGTGCCGATCACCTGGCTCACCCACAACCGGGTCCGGTTGGCGCTGCACCACCTGAAGGACGGTGAGGGCCGCACCCTGCTGCTGCTCCACGGCCTCGGTGAGCGGTCACCGGCCGAGCTGCCGTCGTGGGCCCATGGCTGGCCGGGGCCCGTCGCCGCACTCGACTTCACCGGGCACGGACAGTCGACGGTCCCCCGCGGCGGCGGGTACAGCTCCGAGATGCTCCTCGGCGACGCCGACGCTGCGCTCGCGGCACTCGGCCAGGTCACGGTGCTCGGTCGCGGGCTCGGCGCGTACATCGCACTCCAGCTCGCTGGCGCACGACCGACCGAGGTCGTGGGTGTCGTGCTGGGTGACGGGCCGGGGCTCGCGGGCGGTCCCACGGAGCCGACCTCGCTCAGTTTCTTCTCGCTGCACACCGACGGATCGTCGCCCGACCCGTACGCACTCGTGGAACTCGGCCGAGACCTCCGACCCCCCGACTACGCCACCGCGTTCGTGCGCCTCGCGGTGCAGGGCTCGCCCCTCGACGAGCCGATCAGCGTGTCGGCCGTGTACCGACCGGCGTGGCTGCAGGCCGTGACGGCGCAACAGGGTGTCGCCGAGACGTCCACCGCCGATGCACTCACCGTCTACGCGACGTCCTGACCGCCACGGGTAGCCTTCAGGCCATGGCTCCGGCCCTCACCTCACTGCTCCTCGTGCTCGGGGCGTTCCTGGTGATGGAACCGGTCACGGCCGCCACCCACCGCTGGGTCATGCACGGCATCGGCGAACGTCTGCACCGCAGTCATCACCGTCAGCTCGCCACCCGCTGGGAGGCCAACGACGCGTACCCGGTCATGTTCGCCGCGGTGGTGTGCCTCGGTCTCTGGGTCGGCTTCAACCAGCCCGGATGGGCCGGTCTCGTCCCGGTGGGCGTCGGCGTGACGCTGTACGGCCTCGCCTATGCGATGGTGCACGACGTGTACATCCACGGTCGCCTCGGTGTCTTCGGGCAGCGCCGGTTCCGGGTGCTCGACCATCTCGCGGCGGCGCACCGCATCCATCACCTCTACAACGGTGCGCCCTTCGGGATGCTGCTGCCGGTCGTGCCCCGTGAACTGCGCGAGCGGGCCGCGGGCACCGAGCGTGATCCGTTACGGCGCGAGCCGCGACGCCAACGGGTCGCGGCCACTCCACGAACCTGACGACCCGTACGGCTCGAATCGGGCGAACAGCTCCTCGCCGTACCAGTCCTCCCTGCGGGTCCGGGCCACCACCGCCCGGTGTTCGGGCATCGCCGTCGCGAAACGACGGGCGTCGGCCATCGAGCGCCACAGGCTGAACGTCCCGAGCCGACCGACCGGCGCCTCGCCGATACCCACCACCGCCAGCAGGCCCTCGGCGCGATGCAGCTCGTCGTTCACCGGTCGGCCCGCCGATCGGAACGCCCTCCACGACCGTCGGCGCACATCGGCCCGGGTGATGATGGCCACCGGACCGTCGGACGATCCGGGCTCGAGCCCGGCGAGCGGATCGACACCGCGCCACGTGCCGTGGCCGCCCACACCCCGCAGCCGCACGTGCCAGTCCTCGTCGCCGCGCGCCCATCGCCGTGCGATGGGCGACTCGACGAGGAAGCGGTCGAGGTCCGCCTCGTCGTCCCACACGGCGAACAGCGCGGTGCGTCGCGCATCGGCCGATGGACCGGTGTCGTCACCACGACCGGTGCCGAGCAGACGCCAGAACACGAGACCGTCGACACGCCGGAGCCGGAGCCGGTCGGTGCCCAGCCTCGCCATGGCGAGCGGCGCACGCCACGGGCGCTCGCGAACGAGGTGGAACGATGCGATGCGGGTCATCCGTGGGTCATGCTGTCAGCTGTGTCGCTGCTCGTCACGATCGTCGCTGGATACCTCGTGGGATCGATACCGGTCGCCAATCTGGTGGCGCGCCGCCGAGCCGGGACCGATCTGCGCGACGTGGGCGATCGGAACCCGGGCTACTGGAACGCCAAGGAGACCCTGGGGCGACGCTCCGCGGTGCCGGTGTTCGTGGGCGACGTCGCCAAGGGAGCGGCGGCCGCTGCGCTCGGGCTGGTGCTGGCGACCGACGACCAGTGGTGGCTGGCGTACGTGGGCGCTGGCGCCGCGATGGTGGGACATGCGTTCCCCGTGTTCGCCGGGTTCCGGGGCGGTCGGAGCGTGCTCACGTTCGTGGGCGGTGCGCTGGTGTTCACCCCACTGGCCGCGGCGATCTCGGTGGCGATCATGCTGCTGACGTTCGGGGGCACCCGTCACTTCGCCGTCGCCTCGCGGGTCGGAATGGTCGCGCTGCCGTTCGTGCAACTGCTGGTGGACGGCCCCTACCGCACGGCGGCCACCGGGGTACTGATGACGTTCATCGGGCTGCGGTTCGCGCAGGCGGCACTGCAGGGGTCACGTACTCGCGACCGCGCCACGTCTGGCGACGCCGGATGATGCCCCCTGCGAGCGCGACGGCGGCGGGGAGATCCGCCAGGGGCGAGAGCCAATAGGCCGGCCCGGGACGCCTCGTGGAAGGCGTGCCCACGTACGAACCCGCCGTACCGACGAGCGTGCCGAACCGCACGACGAGCAGCAGGAGATCGAGCGCATCGGCCCGCCGGGCGAGCAGCCGCACGAGCGGCAGCCCCTGGGCCAGCACCACCACGCCGAGGTCGAGCACCTGTCGCCAGGTGGGCTCGACACCGGGGAGCGCGAGCGAACGACCCCACCCCCGCCAGGCGTCGGCGAACCCCTCGTACATCCGCACACACAGGAGCTCGGAGGCATCGAGGAACGCGATCGACCAGCCGGCCGCAGCGAGGTGACGGGCGAGCGCGACGTCCTCGACCGGTTGTCCGGCCACCGGGCCCAGACCGCCGGCGTCGAGGAACGGTTCACGGCGCAGCGTCATGCACTGCCCGTTCGCCATGGAGCGATGAGCAGCCGGCGGCGGGTCGGCACCGGGCGGACCGAACCGGTACACCAGCGTGGTGAGCATCGCCGGGTGCAACCACCGGAGCGCAGCAGTCGGGCACTCGAACCGCCCGGCCACGGTGAGGAACCCGAGGCCGTCGCCCATGGCGCGTGCCACGAGCGCGCCCGGCAGTTCGGCGGACGGGCGGGTGTCCGCGTCGAGCGTCACCACCCACTCGGTGGTGGCTTCTCCGATCCCCTGCTGGAGGGCCCAGGCCTTCCCCGCCCAGCCACCGGGCAACTCCTCGCCGATGATCACGCGAGCGCCCGCGTCGCGGGCCAGCTCGGCCGTGCCGTCGGTGGATCCGTCGTCCACCACGATCACCTCGCTCACCCCCGGCGCACCGACCACGGCCTCGAGCAGCGGGACGAGCCGACCGACCTCGTCGCGTGCCGGGACCACCACGGTGATCCCACCCGAGACGCCGGCAGCCGAGATCTCGGCAGACGACCGCACCGTCGCGCGAACGGGTGGCACGGTGCGAGCGGCGCGAGCGATGCGGCGCACGGCCACACCGGCCGCGGCCAACCGCAGCACGGAGCCCGGACGGATCATCGACCGCTGCCGGCGATGCGACGTCTTCACCTCGTTCAGCCCCGATCGTCCCTGGCCGGATCATCGCGGTCGGCAGCGACCATGTCGGCCACGATCCGGGCGCTCATCACCACGAGCGGCAATCCACCGCCGGGATGACTCGACCCGCCCACCAGGTAGAGCCCGCCGCGAGCACCGCGGTTGGCCGGTCGGGCGAACGCCGCCCGCCGACCATCCGACGAGCTGCCGTAGATCGCACCGCCGGGTGACCGGTAGCGGCTCGCCAGATCGGCCGGCGTCAGGGTCCGCACGAACTCGACCCGGGGGCGCAGCTCGACGCCACGCGCCGCGAGCCGATCGAGCACGACCTCGGCGTACGCCTCGCGGTCGACGTGCACCCCCGGCGGGGTGTTCACGAGCAGGAACCAGTTCTCGCAGCCGTCGGGCGCCTGGCTCGCGTCGGTGATGGACGACACACAGGCGTACACCGTCGGCTCGGCGGCCAGCACCCCGTGCGTCAACTGGTCGAACTCCCGCCGCGCATCCGACGAGAACCACACGTTGTGGTGGCCGATCCCGGGGGTGGCGCCACGGACGCCCATGCACATCACGAAGCCGCTGGTCGACCGCTTGGCCCGCCGCACCCGCCGCAGCGCCCGACGATCGGGCATGAGATCCTCGTAGAGGTGCGCGGCGTCGGTGTTGGCCACCACGATGTCGGCAGCCAGCCGTTCACCGTCCAGCAACTCCACCCCGCGCACCCTGCGATCGTCGGCGAGCACCCGGGCGACCTCGACACCGGTGCGGATCTCCACGCCGACACGCCGGGCGGTCCGCTCGATCGCGTCGCGCAGACGGCCGAGCCCACCCATCGGGTACCAGCACCCGAACCGGGCCTCGATGTGGGGGATGCAGGCGAGGGTGGCGGGCGCCCGGAACGGCGACGAGCCCGAGTACGTGGCGTACCGACCGGCCCACTGCTGGAGGCGGGTGTCGTCGAAGACGGCGGTGGCCGACCGGTGCAGCGACCGCAGCGGATCGATCGCGACCAGATCGACGGGCGAGCGCATCCGTCGGGCCAGCGAGAGCGGGTTCGTCATCGGTCCCGCGAAGAAGGTGCGCTCGCTGACGTCCCAGATCCGGCGACCGCGAGCATCGAAGGCCCGCCACGCCTCGCCGGCGCCGGACGAGAACCGGGCGAACTCCGCTGCGGTGGTGTCGGCATCGTCGTGCACCGTGAGCGAGTCCCCATCGGTCCAGTGGTAGCGGAACTGGGGGTCGAGACGGACGAGCTCGACCTCGTCGGCCAACGTGGTGCCGGCCACCCGGAACAGCTCGTCGAGCACGTGGGGCAGCGTGACCAGCGACGGCCCGATGTCGAACGTGTACCCGTCGACCACCAACTCGGCCAGTTTGCCGCCGACCACGTCGTTGCGCTCGCACACCGTGACGTCGTGGCCGGCCGCCCGCAGGCGGATCGCCGCTGCCAGTCCGCCCACCCCACCGCCGATCACCACGGCCCGATCGCGGGGACCGGTCATCCCAACCCGATCGTGCGCCGGTGCCGCCGGGGGGCCAGCCGTCGCACGGCGATCGCCGCGACCGGCAACATGGCGGCCCCGCCCACCGTCGCCACCGTGCGGTCGCGGAAGAACGCAGCGAACCCCACGGTCTCCATCACGCCCATGTACGAGTACTGACCGACCAGCACCGGATCGGGCCGCTCGGGAGGCAGCATCGACTCCAGCGCCGTCATCACGCCCAGCCCGGTCACGAACCAGCCGACGTAGTTGGTGAGCGGGATGCCTCGGTACGCACCCTGACGCGCCCATCGCCAGTACCCCTCGCCCACCATCTGCGGGTCGAGGAAGAGGTCCCACGCCGTGAGGGCGGCCGCGCCCAGAGCGATGCGGCGGGTGGGTGTGCTGTGGTGTCCGAGCGCAGCGTGCGCCGTCTCGCGCGCGGGCACTGCCATCGCGAACCAGGCGAGCGGGACGATCGCCGGCACTCCGGCCAGCTGCGGCCGCAGCGTCTCGGTGTAGCCGTACCGCCCGAACGGCACACCGGTGTGGGTGCCGATCCGCTCGACGGCCCCCGTCGCGAGTGCGATCGTCGCGGCCGCTCCTCCGGCTCGGCGCGCTCCCCATCGTCGGGCGGCGCGCGCCGTGGTGGCGACGAACATCGAGGTCACCACCACCGACGACATCGACCGTCGGGTCGGACCACCGCGTGCGGCGAGCGGCGTGGCGATCATGGCCGCCACGGCGACCACTGCGGCCGCCGCGTGCACTGCGCCGCCGGTCCGGCGCGCCATCGACGACCTCACTCGCGGCCGGTCGGGCGACGCCCAGGTCGCATCAGCTTGCCGACCATCAGTGCCTTCCGGGCCGTGGAGATGCCGACCCGCTCCGCGAACACGTCGTAGTCGTGGTGCTCGATCTGGTCGAGGATCTGCGAGTACAGCGTGCGGGCGGCCACGATGCAGCGAGCCGAACGCTCGGGCAACATCGCGATGCCGAGGTCGGCCGAGACGTAGAGCTCGCGACACCTCGCGATCTCGAACTGCATGAGCTCGACGAACTCGGGGGTGCACCGACGCTCGGTGAGGTCGACCCCGAAACGGCGGAGATCCTCCTGCGGGACGTACTGCCGGTTGCGATCGAGATCCTCGTCGATGTCGCGCAGGAAGTTCGTCAGTTGGAACGCATCGCCGAGGTCGCGCGCGTGGGGTGTGGCGGCGACGAGGTCGCGGGGCTCGAGGATCGGCAGCATCATCTCGCCGATGACGGCAGCCGACCCGTCCATGTAGCCGCGGAGGTCGTCCCACGTCTCGTAGGACTCGACCGTGAGATCCATGGTCATCGACTTCAGGAACCGCCGGAACGTGTCGATCTCGATGTCGAACGCACGCACGGTGTGCACCACGGCCTTCAGCACCGGATCGTCGGATCGGCCACGCTCGAGGTCCTGGAAGAAGCGGTCGCCGAACTCCGCCAGTGCGAGGGCGCGATGCTCGACCGGGATCTCGCCGTGACCGCCCTCGGGGATCTCGTCGACGATGTCGTCGGCGTAGCGGGCGAAGGCGTACAGCGCGTGCACGTGGTGCCGCTTCACGCCCGGCAGCACCATCGTCGACCAGTAGTAGGTGGTGCCGTGCCGCTTGTTGAACTCGCGACAGAGCGCGTACGACTCGTCGAGCGTGACGGGACCCTCCGGCACCAGCCGGGTGGTCGGCACGGGTGGGCGGGAGCGGAACGGGAGCTTCACGAGTTCAGCGACGGCGATCACCAACGGACGATGGCGGTGTCACGAGCGTAGCGATCGACGCGTTGGGCGGCGAGCTTGCCCGACACCAGCACCATCGGCACCCCCACACCCGGGAGCGTGGACGATCCGGTGAACACCAGGCCCGGAACCCGCTTGTCGACGTTGTTCGGGCGGAACGGACCGGTCTGGCGGAACGTGTGAGCGAGCGCGAACGGCGTGCCGCGCTCCATCCCGAGCGCCTCCCAGTCGAGCGGGTCGTACATCCGCTCGACCACCACGTCGGTGGGGTAGCCGAGCGTGGCCACCCGCGAACGGAGGTCGTCGGCGATGCGGTCGCCCTCTTTCGACCAGTCGATCTTGCCGTCGAGGTTCGGGGTGGGCTCGAGCACGTAGATCGACGAGCACCCCTCGGGAGCGAGCGAGCTGTCGTCGAGCGAGTGGAGCGTGACCAGGATCGACGGGTCGGGCATGCGGACACCGTCGGAGATGAGCGCCTTGAACGATCCGCCCCAGTCGTTCCCGAAGTGGATGTTGTGGTGCGTGGCCTCGGGCGGCGGGGTTCCCTTCACCCCGGCCACCCACAGCAGACACGACGGTGAGTACTTGCCACGTCGGGCCACGCGAGGGGCATCCACGCCGCCGAGCAACGTGCGGTAGGCCACCGGGAGGTCGACGTTGCAGACCACGGCGTCGGCAGCGAGGCGCTCGTCGCCGCCCAGTTCGACCCCCGACACCGCACCGGATCCGTCACGCAGGATGCGCGTGACCGGAGTGTCGTAGCGGAACTCGACACCGGCCTTGGTGACCGCCGCGGCCAGACCGGCCGCCATCTGGTGCATACCACCCACGGGCACGTAGACGCCCTCGACCGAGTCCATGTACGTGATGACCGCGTACAGGGCGAGCGCCTCGTAGGGGGCGAGGCCGGCGTACATCGACTGGAAGCTGAAGATCTGCTGCAGCCGTTGATCGGAGAAGAACGAGGCGACCTTCTTGTCGAGCTTTCCGAACCCGCCGAGCTTCACCAGCTCGAGACCGGCCCGCCACGGCTTGACCAGATCGAGCACCGAGTCGAAGTTGGTGTCGATGAAGTTGTCCATCTCGGCGCGGTAGACCTTCTCGAGCCAGTCGCAGAACCGTCCGAACGACTCGGCCTCGGTGGAGTTCGCGAACTGGCGGATCTCCTCGGTCATGGCCTCGCGGCCGTGACGCACCATCAGTGTCGAACCGTCGGCGTACACCGCCCGGTACATGGGGTCGACCTTGTTGATGGTGACGAAGTCGGCCATGTCGGCGCCGGCCGCCTCGAACGCATCGGCCAGGAGGTTCGGCATGGTGAGCACGGTGGGGCCGTTGTCGAGCGCGAACCCGGCCTCGCGGATCATGCCGGCGCGGCCCCCCGGGATGCTGTCGCGCTCGACCACGGTGACCTGGTGGCCATCGCGGCTCAGATGCGCGGCGGCGGAGAGCCCACCCAGGCCGGCACCGATCACGACCACTCTCATCTCCGGGACCTCATGTCTGGCGCCAGCTCACGTACTCGGCGAGCTCGATCAGCTCGGTGCGGGCATCGGCGGTGAGATCGACCTCGTCGAGCGAGGCGATGGCCGACTCGGTGAGCGAGGTGATGTGGGCCTCGAGCTGGTCGAGTGCGCCGGTGCTCACGATCACCTGCTGGATGTCGGCCACCTCGGTGTCGGTCAGGTCGGGGGCTCCCACACGGTCGAGCACCGCCAGTTGTGCGGGGGTGGCGGCAGCCACGGCGCGGGCGAGCAACGGTGTGGGCTTGCCCTCGCGCAGGTCGCCGCCCACCGGCTTGCCCGTGACGGCCTCGTCACCGAAGGCGCCCATCACGTCGTCGCGCATCTGGAACGCATCGCCGAGCGGCAGGCCGTAGCCGCTCAGCTTCGGGATGAGCTCATCGGCACGATCGGGGGCGGCCATCACCGCGCCGAGGTGGAGTGGACGTTCGATGGTGTACTTCCCGCTCTTGTAGCGGCAGATCCGCTCGGCCGACTCGATCGAGCGGACCCGCTGCACCGAACCGGCGATGTCGAGGAACTGACCGATGTTGAGCTCGATCCGCAGCTCGTTCCAGATGGCGATGGCCGGGCGGGGCGCGTCGTGCAGCAGCACATCGGCGTACACGAACGCCAGGTCGCCCACCAGGATCGCCACGCCCTCGCCGTACCGACGGGCCTCCCCGGCCCAACCCGACGCCT
This sequence comes from Ilumatobacter sp., assembly GCA_007693335.1. Taxonomy (GTDB): domain Bacteria; phylum Actinomycetota; class Acidimicrobiia; order Acidimicrobiales; family Ilumatobacteraceae; genus SKSP01. The sequence goes on from REDU01000111.1 coordinate 15,006, forward strand.
GGTGTCGCTCGGTGTGCACGGTGTGGGTGGTGGGTGCGCCGCGCCGGGTCGAGGCGTCGTCCATGACGTCGTCGTGGAACAGGGCGAAGGCGTGCATCAGCTCGAACGCGCAGCCGGCATCCACGATGCGGGGATCGTCGGGGTCGCCGCCGGCACCAACGAAGCCCCAGTGGCAGAAGGCGGGGCGGAGACGCTTGCCGCCCGACATCACGAGCCGCTCGACCTCCTCGATCGGGTCGGCCAAGTCGGGGTCGAGCTGCACCCATCGCCGGCGCTCGGCGGCCAGGAACTCGGCCAGCCGCGCATCGACACGCGCCGCGACCCTGGTCAGGTTGAGAGGTGCGGCAACGACCACGCCGAAAGGCTACGTCGGTTCGCCAGGGGATGTCTGCACCGGGGGGACGACTGCGTCGAGATCCGCGAGTACCTCGTCGATCTGCACGCGGGCACCGCTGATGCGATCGCGACAGACGGCGATCAGCTGCGCCGCTCGGGCGACGCGGTCGGCGAGATGGTCGACGTCGACGTCGGAGCCCTCGAGCTCGCGCAGGATCGACTCGAGCTCGGCCAGCGCCTCGGCGTAGCCGATGGCCCCGCTGGGTTCGTCGGGCATCGAGCTGGATGGGTTCGCGGCATGGTCGGTCATCGGTTCGCTCCGGTCGTGTCGGTCAGGGGCCGTCGGTCACCCGGCTGGTGAGGGTGCCGTGGGCGAGTCGGGTCTCGAGCAGGGTGCCGGGCGGTGCCTCGTGGACGTGACGCACGACCTGCCCGTCGGTGGTGCGGGTGATGGACCATCCGCGTGCCAGCAGCACGGCGGGGTCGAGGAGGGCCAGCTGAGCGGACACCGATGCCACCCGGCGATCTTCCGCCACCAGCAGCCGTTCGGGGGTGCGCCGGAGGATGTCGGCCGACGACTGGAGGCGCTGCGCGGCCTGATCGAGCACCTGCGGTGCACGCACCCGCACGCGTTCGAGCCGGTCGTCGAGCCGGTCGTCGGCCCGCTCGACCGCGGCGTGGGTACGGCCACCGATGCGCCGGGCCAACTCGGTCAACCGGGTGTTCGACCGCGACACCTGGTCGAGCGCCTGACGTTCGACGCCCGCCCACGCGACCTCGGCGCGCTGGACGAATCCGGTCACGGCCTCGACCAGGGCGTTCGCGCACGCGGTCGGGGTGGTGAACGCCGTGTGGGCGACCTCGTCGGCCACACTGCGGTCGATCTCGTGACCGAGACCGGTGAGGACCGGCACCCGGCTGGCGGCGATCGCGAGGGCGATCTCCTCGGCGTCGAACGTGGCGAGGTCGCTCCGGGCCCCACCACCGCGGATCACCACGATGGCATCGAGATCCGCTCGTGCGGCCAGCGATCGGATGGACGCCGCCACGGCGCGCACCGCGGTGTCGCCCTGCACCCGGGTGTCGATGGCCGTGAGCCGGAAACCGAACCCGCTCCGCTCGACCACGTGCCGGAAGTCGTGCCACGCCGCGGTGCCCACGCTCGTGACCACTCCGACCCGGGTCGGGACGGGGGTGAGCGGGCGGGAGCGGTTCGCGTCGTAGGCACCGCTCGCAACGAGCCGCTGGATGACGGCGGCACGAGCCATGGCGAGCTCACCGAGGGTGAACCGCGGGTCGATGTCGACCATCTTGAGCCCGAGACGACCCGTGGGCGCATACACGTCGAGGTGACCGAAGATGCGCACGCGCAGGCCATCGGCCAGGTCGAGTCCGCTGCGGGCCAGCAGCGGTCGGAGCCGCGCCCTGGCGGGCGCGAAGAACTGGACGTTGAGCACCGCACGATCACCATCGGTGTCATCGGCCAGGGTGAAGTAGGCGTGGGGGCCGCGAGCACTCCAGCCCTGGATCTCACCGCGCACCCACAGACCGCCACCGAAGCTGCGCCGCAGCGACTGGTTGATGGCATCGGTGAGCTCGCCCACCGAGTAGGTGGGATCGGCAGCCTCGTCGCCGGCAGGATCGTCGAAGTCGAACGCGGGCTGGCTCACGACACCGAGTCTCGCGGCTGGGTACGGGGTTCGTCCTCCTCGAGCAGCTCACGGTCGAGGACATCACGGTCGAGGGCCACGCCGCGCTCGACCCGCACGGCCTCGAGTCGTCGCAGCGGCTTCTCGAGCTGGCGTCGACGCGGCCCCGACAGCTCCTCGAACGAGCGGTCGAGCTGCTCGAACCGGGTCTTCACCTTGTCGAGGGCCTCGTTGTACTTCGTCCACTGCTGCCCGAAGGTGCCGATGAGAGCGAGGATCTCGTCACTGGTCTGCTCGACCATGTAGTTGTCGAACGCCTGACGGATCACGCCCAAGAACGCGAACAGGGTGAGCGGCGAGCACATCACCACGCGTTGCTGCAGCGCATGGTCGAGCAGCTCGGGATCGTGCTCGTGGATGAAGCCGGTGAGCTGCTCGTTGGGCAGGAACAGCAGCACGTAGTCGACCGATGGCCGGCTGCCGGCGTTGGCGTAGTCGCGGCGGGCGAGCTCGCGGACGCGGGCGCGCACGTCGCGCAGGAACGCCGCCCGGTGGGTGCGACGGTCGTGGTCGGTGGTGGCGTCGAGGAACCGGAGGTATTCCGCCATCGGGAACTTGACGTCCATGTGGAGCTCATGGCCCTTGGGGAGCGGGAACGTGAAGTCGGGTCGACCCGTGGCACCCTCGAGCTGTGTCTGCTTGACGTAGTTCACGTTCTCGATGAACCCGGCCAGTCGGAGCACGTCGTCGGCCATCCGTTCACCCCACTGCCCGCGTGCGGTGGGACTGGCGAGGGCCTCGCGCAGCGTGCGAGCCGAATCGGCCAGCGCCCGGGTGACCTCGGCGTGCGACTGCAGCGACCGGTCGACCTGGCCGAAACGCTGCGCACTGGTCTCCGAGAGCGCCCCCACCACCTGACCGAGCCGATGCAGCTCGGCGCGCACCTCGGCGTGCAGTTGGGCGTGCACCTGATCGGTGGCGGCACCCGCACGTTCGGCGTCGACCGCGGCGTCAGCCTCCCGCCGCGCCGTGGCCGTGGCCCGTGACGTGGCGACCGACGCCGACACCGCCGCCGTCGCCACGACCAGCGCCACGACCGCGATCGCCACGACCACCACCACCACGACCACCATCGGATCCATGCCCCCATCGTGACCGGTCGGTGTGACACCCACCGCGCACCCCCGAACTGTCCGCGGGAATCGCCCGGTTCCACCGGATCGGCGCGGACAGTTGGGGAGGGGTCAGCGATTCGGGAGCACGAAGCAGCGATCGGCCAGCGTGCCGAGGGCGTAGCTGGCGTAGTCGACGCCGAAATCCGAGTAGAGATGGCGGCAGCGCTCGCTCCAGGCCAGGGCCTCGGGCGTCGAGATGCGGTGGACGACCTGCATGATGCCGCCCTCGTACACCCGGTACTCGGCCCAGGTCCCCGGGAAGTCCTTGGTGCAGCCGACCTCCACGCTGGGCACCCCGCTGCGGATCATCCTGCGCACGCGGTGTCGGTGCGTGTGACCGGCGGTGTACACGAGCACGGCTCGACGACGGGCGATCACCTCGTCGAGCCCGTCGCTCGGGTCGGGGTGGAGCCCGAAGTAGGCGTCGCTGCGGCTCCCACCCGACGATGCGATCCACTGCTGGTGATGGCCCATCGCGAGGACGGGCCGGTCGGCGGTCGCGGCATGGGCGTCGAGCCAGTCGAGCTGGTCCGAACTCAGCGTGCCGGTGGCGGAGGCGGGGATGGTGGTGTCGAGCAGGGCGACGATCACCCCGGGGAGTTCGATCCACTGATCGCCGGCGTAGGCGGTCTGCCCGCGGTACGCGTCGTGATTCCCGCGCACCACGTGGAGGAGATCACCGAACGCCCCTCGATAACACGCCTCGAACGCCGCCCACTCGTCGGGGGTGCCGTCCTGGGACAGATCGCCCTTCACGATCACCGCGGCGGGATCGATCTCGGCGATCTCGGTGACGGCCCCCCGGTTCATGGTCTCGGGGTACGGGGCCTCACCCGGTTCGGCGCGCTGGATCGGTCCCTCCGGATGGTCGTCGATGCGACCCGCTTCGGTCTCCCCGAAGTGCACGTCGTTCACGGTCGCGATGCGACACAGCAACTCTCCGGGCGGACGGGGCAACGTGCGGGCCTCCACCGTTCGGTCGCCCCGTTCCGGATCGACGATTTCGAGTTGGTGGCTCGTGTCGGGCTCGAGCCCGTCGAAGCGGTGCACCTCGACACCGTCGTGGATCACCACGAGGTGATCGGCCACGGTGGTGAGTTCGGGCGACGGCGTGCTCACGACAGGTACTCCCGACGACGGCGACCCGCGACCCCGCTCAGTGCCCCGCTCAGTGCCATGGCCGGTCACGACGTACCGGGACCGGCACCGACCACCAACGGCCGCTGAACCGCCAACTCGATCGCCGACGTACGCTCTCCTCGGCCGGCACGACCGGGCGCGGCCACAGGGCCTCGGTGGCGGCGGCGATGGCCACGGCCTCCTCGTCGGTGGGGGTGGGTCGGATCTCGTCCATCACGTCGAAGACCGCCGTTTCGCGGTGGCGATGATCGATCCCGTCAGTGCCAGCACCGGACCGACCACCTGCAGGATGGCGCCGATGCCGATGCTCCCCGAAGTCCACGAGGCGACATCGGCGGCGATCACGAGGAACCCGAGGCCCACCAGCAGACCGATGGCCGAGAGGACGATGCCGATGATGGCGACGGCCAACACCCGACCGGCCGCCACGAGCGTGATCCCGAGCGCCGCTGCGATGAGACCACCCAGGATCGCGGCGATGCCCGGACCTTCGAGCAGCGTGCCTTCCGAGGTCACCAGATCGTCGAGGCCGCTGAGCGACTCGCCGTCGCTGAGCGTCACCCACGGCAGGAACACGCCGACGAACGCGAGCGCCCCGCCGACGATCAGGAGCACGCCGCCGATGGTCACCCGCGGTCGCGGTGACGTCTGACCCGGGGGGTACTGGCTCCAGCCCGGCGGCGGGCCGGGGGGTGGCGGCACACCGGGCGGAGGAGGCGGGGGCGGCGGCGGTGAGACCGGCGGGGGAGGTGGCGGCGGGTTCGTCATCGGATCACAGTCATCGGATCACAGCGGCATGTTGCCGTGCTTGCGGCGAGGGAGCTCCTCGCGCTTGGTGCGGAGCATCGCGAGACCGGCGGCCACCTTCTGGCGGGTCTCGGCAGGATCGATCACGTCGTCGATGTACCCGCGCTCGGCCGCCGCATAGGGGTTCGCGTAGCGCTCGGTGTACTCCTCGACCAGCTCGGCCCGGCGGGCCACCGGATCGGCGGCCTGCTGCAACTCACGGCGGTACACGATCTCGACGGCACCCTGCGGTCCCATCACGGCCAGCTCGGCCGACGGCCATGCGAACGCGAGATCGGCACCGATCGACTTCGAGTTCATCACGACGTAGGCCCCGCCGTAGGCCTTGCGGGTGATCACCTGGATGCGCGGCACCGTGGCCTCGCAGTAGGCGTACAGCAACTTGGCGCCATGACGGATGATGCCGCCGTACTCCTGGTCGACACCGGGCAGGAACCCGGGCACATCCACGAACGTGACGAGCGGGACGTTGAACGCGTCGCACGTGCGCACGAACCGGGCGGCCTTCTCGGCCGATTCGATGTCGAGCACACCGGCCAGCACCTTGGGCTGGTTCCCCACGATGCCCACCGGGTGGCCGTCGACGCGGGCGAACCCGCACACGATCGACTTCGCCCAGTGCGGGAAGTACTCGAAGAACTCGCCGTCGTCCACCACGGCCCGCACCACGTCGAGCATGTCGTACGGCATGTTGGGGCTGGCCGGGAGGATGTCGGTCAGCTCCGGGCACAGCCGCATCGGGTCGTCGCCGATGTCGTCGCGGGGCGGCTCCTCGAGGTTGTTCGACGGGAGGAACGACAGCAGGAAGCGCACATCGTCGAGACAGGCCTTCTCGTCGGCCGCCACGAACGTGGCCACACCCGATTTGGAGGCGTGGCTCATCGCGCCGCCGAGCTCCTCGAGCGTGACGTCCTCGCCGGTCACGGTCTTCACCACGTCAGGACCGGTGATGAACATGTGCGACGACTCGGCCACCATGAAGATGAAGTCGGTCATCGCCGGCGAGTACACGGCGCCACCGGCGCACGGGCCGAGGATCACCGAGATCTGCGGCACCACTCCCGAGCTCTTCACGTTGCGGTAGAAGATGCCTCCGTAGCTGGCGAGTGAGACCACGCCCTCCTGGATACGGGCTCCGGCACCGTCGTTCAGGCCGACCACCGGTGCGCCCACCTTGAGGGCGAGATCCATCATCTTGTGGATCTTCTCGGCGAACACCTCGCCCAGCGCTCCGCCGAACACCGTGAAGTCCTGGGAGAACACGAACACCTTGCGACCGTCGACCGTGCCCCAGCCGGTGATGACACCGTCGGTGTACGGCCGCTCCTCGAGACCGGCGGCCTGGGCGCGGTGGCGGGCGAGCATGTCGAGCTCGTGGAAGCTGTCGGGATCGAGGAAGTACTCGATGCGCTCGCGAGCCAGCATCTTGCCCTTCGCGTGCTGGCGCTCGACCGAGCGGGGCGAGCCGGCGTTGAGCGCCGCATCGCGACGGGCACGGAGGTCGTCGAGCTTGTCCTGCATGGGGTTCGTCACGATACGCGACGCTAGTTGGTCGACGGGTCGGAGTCCTCGGTCGTCACGCGACCGCCGGCACTCGGGATCGCGGCCCCGGTGGACGATGGCCCGGTCGGCTTCTTGGCGGCCGGCTTCTTGGCGGCCGACTTCCGAGCGGCCGGCTTCCTGGCGGCCGGCTTCCTGGCGGCCGGCTTCCGAGCGGCCGCCTTCTTGGCCGGCGCCTTCTGGGGCGGCGCCTTCTGGGGCGTGGTCGGGCGGGCGGAGGCCGTCGACGACTCCTTGCTCGACGACCCGTTGCTCGACGACTCCTTGCTCGACGAACCCTTGCTCGTCACGACGTCGGCCGGGATCTCCCGCGGTGTGC
>REDU01000078.1 GCA_007693335.1 Ilumatobacter sp.
CCTCCGACATGGTGCTGACCGACGACAACTTCGTCAGCATCCACGACGCCGTCGAAGAGGGTCGGATCACCTTCGACAACGTCCGTAAGGTCACCTTCTTCCTGGTCTCGACCGGTCTCGGCACCTTCATCGTGGTCCCGATCTCGATCTTCATCGGCTGGCCGCTCATCCTCGTCCCGGCTCAACTCCTGTGGGCCAATCTCGTCACCAAGGGGCTCCAGGACCTCTCGCTGGCGTTCGAACCCGGCGAACCGGACGTGCTCGACCATCCGCCGAGGTCACGCGACGAACCGGTGATCACGGCGCAGCTCTGGTGGCGCACGGTCCTCACCGGTGCGGTCATCGGCGCCGGCACGCTGTTCATGTTCGACTGGGCGCGTCGCCAACCGGACTTCACCCTCGAGCAGCAGCGCACCGTGGCACTGAGCACCCTCGTCGTCTTCCAGGCCTTTCACCTGTTCTCCAGCCGGTCCGAACTGCGTTCCGTGTTCCAGATGTCGCCGATCTCGAATCGGTTCCTCGTGCTCGCCCAGCTCGGCGCGTTGGTGGTCCACGTGGGCGCGCTGTATCTCGGGTTCACGCAGTTCATCCTCCGCGTCGAACCGATCCCGCTCGACGCCTGGCTGTGGATCGTGGTCGTCTCGCTGAGCGTCCTCGTGGCGGTCGAGATCGACAAGCTGGTACGCCGCCGGCGAGCTGGCCGCGCCGACACCGACGAGCCGGATGACGACGTCGAACGCGGCGAACCATCCGATGCGAGATCGACCGAGGAGGCAACGGCATGACCGTTCGTGGACGGGCTGGTTTCGCCGAGAGGTGCGGCGGGAAGACTTCACTGGTCCCGCTACGAATCAGGAGGCCAGATGTCCGACGCACGCATGACCCGGCAGAAGGCGTCCGATGTGCCCGTCCCCGAGGGTGATCGGTCCGATCATCCGCTCCGTGGAGGCGAGCCGTTCCGGTTCGGTGATCAGCCGGTGGTGGAGACCCCGGGTGGCCTGCGGGTGCCCAAGCTCGGCCTGGGGACCTACGAGTTGGAGGGTGATCAGTGCCGGGAGATGGTGGCCGAGGCGCTCGAGCTGGGTGTTCGACACATCGACACCGCTCAGGGCTATGGCAACGAGTCCGGTGTCGCAGCGGGGATCGCAGCATCCGGGGTGCCCCGTGACGAGGTCTTCGTCACCACCAAGGTCGACAACGACAACCACGATCCAGGCGAGCTGACGCAGTCGGTCGAAGCCAGCCTCGAGCGACTCGACACCGATCATGTGGATCTGCTCTTGATCCACTGGCCCGTGCACTGGGAGACCATCAATGCAACGTTGAACACCCTCGCACAGGTGCAGGGGAGCGGCATGGCTCACCACATCGGAGTCTCCAACTTCACCATCGAGCAGCTCGATCAGGTGGCGCACCTGGCGCCGCTCGAAGTCCTGCAGGTCGAGTGCCACCCGTTCCTCCAACAGCGTGAGCTCCGGTCGTGGTGCGTCGATGCCGGCTGGGTGTTCACCGCGTACTCGCCCGTCGCCAGGGGGGCGGTGATGGACGATGAGACGCTGGTCGAGATCGCTGCCGCGCGGTCGACCTCGCCGGCGACGGTCGCGCTCGCCTGGTTGCTCGCCCAGGACGGCGTGATCGCCATCCCGCGAACCGGCGATCCCGAGCATCTGCGAGCGAACTGGGAGGCTCTCTCGCTCGAGCTGTCGTCCGACGAGCTGGCACGCATCGACCAGCTCGACGAAGGACGCAGGCTCATCGACCCCGATCACGCGCCATGGTGAGCGTCGCCCGATGAGGAACGCATGGAAGGGACTGACGGTCGGAGCGTTCGCGGGCGCGGGTGTCGGCGTCGTACTCGACCTGTTCGACAGGGTAGGTCGACGCGCCGGCAAGGCGACCACGAAGGCGAGCGACAAGACGAAGTCCGAGGCTCGTCATGTCGCGGGCGTGATCGAGGACAAGGTTCGCCGGGACTGATCGTGTCCGACCCCGTCGTGGCGAGTCACCGCGACTCGGCGTCGGCAACGTGTTGCTTGACCGTCAAGAAGGTGTCCGGGCTGATCGAGATCGAGTCGACACCGGCGCGCACCAGCAGATCCGCGTAGTCGGGGTCATCGCTCGGGCGCTGGCCACAGAAACCCACCTTGCGGGCCTTGCTGTGGGCGGCCGAGATGAGCCGTTCCACGCTCGAGGTGACGGCGTCGTCCCGCTCGTCGAAGAGGGCGGTGAGCATGTCGGAGTCGCGATCCACGCCGAGGGTCAGCTGCGTCAGGTCGTTGCTGCCGATCGAGAAGCCATCGAACCGGCTGGCGAAGTCGTCGGCGAGGATGATGTTCGACGGGATCTCGGCCATCACGTAGATCTCGAGTCCGTTCCGACCGCGGATCAGGCCGTTGTCGGCCATCACCTCGAGCACGCGGTCTGCCTCCCCGACCGTGCGGCAGAACGGGATCATCACGACCGTGTTGGTGAGGCCCATCTCGTCGCGAACCCGCCGTATCGCGGCGCATTCCAGTGCGAAACCCTCGCGGTAGCCGTCGTGGTAATAGCGGCTGGCCCCTCGCCATCCGAGCATCGGGTTCTCCTCCGAGGGCTCGAACGCCTCGCCGCCGATCAGCCGGGCGTACTCGTTGGTCTTGAAGTCGCTCATCCGCACGATGACCGGCTCGGGCCATGCCGCGGCCGAGATGCGGGCGATGGCGTATGCCAACCGCTCGACGAAGTATTCCGCAGTGTCCTCCCGTCCGCCGGTGAGCTCGAGGATCTCTTCCCTCGCCTCGTCGTCGACGCGGTCGAGGTGCACGAGCGCCATCGGGTGAACCTTGATGTGGTTGTTGACGATGAACTCCATGCGGGCGAGGCCGACGCCGTCGGTCGGGAGGCGCCACCACCGGAACGCACCAGCCGGATCCGCGAGGTTGAGCATGACGGCGGTGCGGGTCTCGGGCACCTGTGAGAGATCGATCTCGCTGGCTTCGAACTCGAGGATGCCGTCGTACACGTGGCCTTCCTCACCCTCGGCACACGACACGGTGACCTCGTGGCCGTCCTCGAGAGTGGATGTCGCATCGCCCGTGCCGATCACGGCAGCCACACCGAGCTCTCGACTCACGATCGCTGCGTGCGACGTCCGGCCGCCGTGGTCGGTGACGATCGCTGACGCGCGCTTCATGATGGGTTCCCAATCAGGGTCCGTCGTGCCGGTCACCAACACCGCACCGTCCTCGAAGCGGTCGATCTCGTCGGCGCTCGACAGGTTGCACACCGTGCCGGCGGCGATCGCGTCACCGATGGCCAGCCCGGTCACGAGTCGATCGCCACGTTCGGTGAGCGCGTAGGAGGTCAGCATCGCCGCGCCCTTCTGGGCGTGCACCGTCTCGGGCCGCGCCTGGACGATGAACAGCCCTCCACGGTCTCCGTCCTTGGCCCACTCGATGTCCATCGGGCCGCCGTAATGGTCCTCGATGATCACGGCCCACCGCGCGAGCTGCACGATCTCGTCGTCGTCGAGCACATGTGTCGTCTGCTCGTCCCGGTCGGTCTCGACCGTCTCGGTCGGGTCCGATCCCGACGATCGGTACACGACCTTCGTCCGCTTCTCGCCGAGCGTCTTCGAGATGATCGGACACACGTCGTCGTGGTCGAGCAGGGGTTTGAACACGAGGTACTCGTCGGGGTCGACCGTCCCGGACACCACTGATTCGCCGAGCCCCCACGCAGCGTCGATCATCACGGTTCTCGGGAACCCGCTGTCGGTGTCGATCGTGAACATGACACCGGCGCCGGCGAGGTCGGAACGGACCATCTCCTGGACGCCGACCGACAGTGCCACGCTGAGCTGGTCGAAACCGTGGTCCCGGCGATAGCTGATCGCCCGATCCGTGAACAGCGAGGCGTAGCAGCGCTGACACGCGTCGAGCAGTTCGTCGTCGCCGGTGATGTTGAGGTACGTCTCCTGTTGGCCGGCGAAGCTGGCCTCGGGAAGGTCCTCGGCGGTGGCGCTGCTCCGGACCGCGACGTCCGGGTTCTCGCGTTCGAGGCGTCCTCCCAGTTCGGCGTACGCCTTCACGATCGCTTCTCGCAGCTGGGGAGGGAACTCGGCATCGAGGATCGACGATCGGATGGCCGCACCGACGTCCGCCAGGTCGGCACCTTCGTCGAGGTCGTCGATTCGCGCCGCGATCTCCGATCGGAGGTCGTTGGCGTCGAGGAACTCCCAGTACGCCGACGCGGTGGTCGCAAAGCCCCTCGGTACCCGGATACCGAATGATCCGAGTTCGGCCACCATCTCACCGAGCGACGCGTTCTTGCCACCGACCTCGTCCGTATCGCCCGACGACAGATCGTCGAACCAGCGGATCAGACCGTTCGCCGGACGTCCCTCGTCGGTGTGCTCGTTCCCGCTCGTGCCGTCGGACTTGCCGTTGTTCTGGCTCATGTCGTCATCCCTCGTGTCGTCATGTCGCTGGTATCGCTCTTGTTGCTGGTGTCGCTCTTCGTGTCGTCGTTTCCGGGAAGCGGCGGTCGTTCGCTCAGTGCCGGAACTCGACCGAACTCCCTGGTTCGAGCTGCTTCAGCTCGTTGCGGCAGCCGACGTCGATCGTCCGTCCTGCTGCCGGGCCAGCGCTCACGGTCACGCAGTCGCCGGTGATGTGCACCTCGAGTGGCACGTCGCGGTACTGGATGTGGAACGAGAGCGCTCCGAGCGCCTCGGGCCAGTAGGGAGCGAACAGCAGCCGGTCGCCTCGGATCTCGAGTCCGGAGAAGCATCGCTGGAGCAGATCCACGCTCCCGCACATCGCGGCCAGGTGGATCCCCTCGGGTGTGGTGCCGCCCTGGATGTCGGAGATGTCGGCCGCGAGGGCCTTTTCGTAGTGCTCGACAGCGTGGTCACGTTCGGCGCGCGCCAGCACCCAGGAGTGGACGACGGAACTCAGCGTGGAGCCGTGCGACGACCGGCGCTCGTAGTAGTCGATGTTGCGCGGGATCATCTCGGGCTCGAGGTCGTACCCGAGGTGTTCGAACAGCTCGCGCA
>REDU01000100.1 GCA_007693335.1 Ilumatobacter sp.
CGGCGTGGACGGGGTCGGGTCGGCCAGCGGTGCGAAGGCCTCGGCGAGCAGCGGTGGGAGAGGGGTCGGGGCGGGTGCCTCGACGCCGTCGCAGTCCTGTGCCCCGTCGACCACCCCGGCGAGCAGCTCCCGGGCCGCAGCGTCGAGTGGCGCCGGGTCGAAGGGTACGGATGACTCGATGGCGTACACCGCATAGGCGGCGACGTCGGCCCGCACCACACCCACGCCGTTGCGGAACGACTCCTCCATCAGACAGGCGCGTCGCCGATCGTGCTCGAGCGTGTTCGGGGTGGCCCAGCGGACCTCGATCTCGGCGAACCCGGGGAAGGACGACCCCGTCGGCGCGGCGACCGGGATGTCGCTGTACCCGCATTCGGCGGAGGCGAGGCTGGAGAAGCGGCCGGTGCTGCCTGCGATCATGACGCCGCCCTCGATCGCGGAGAACCAGGCGATCCGGTCAGAGGCACGGACGGTTCCGCCCACCTCGGGCCCCGTCAGATCGGGGCAGACGAGCTCGGGGTCGTCGATCTCGTCGGTTGCCCACGCTGGTTCATGCGCGGCCAGCAGCGCGGTGGCGGCCAGTGCCATCGCGGCGATCGCGGCGGCGAGGACCGTCGCACGATGCGCCTGATGCGTGACGCCCCGGTTGGTTCGGTGGTGCACGGCCTCCTCCACGCGGGGCGATGCCCGATGGGCCGACCGGTCCACGGCCTGCGACCTGCCCCTTGGATCACGGGCATCTCCCACTGTGACCGTCTCCCACGCAGCGTGGTAGGGCCGTTGGTCCGCTGTCGACGTGTGCTCGGCACTCACCGGTCCAGCTGATCGACCTGGACGCTCTCGCAGCGTCTCGCCTGTGACCAGGCGCCGACTGCTCTGGGCGGCGAATCCGCGGCCGGTCCGGCGTCGCTCCGGCGCGCTTCCCGGATGCCGAGCCCTTCGGCGATGAGAGGATCCAGCCCTTGCCGCTCGTGCTGGCCGGTGTCAGCTGGCCGGGCCGTCGCTGGCGGGCGGTCGGGGTGAGCTCACCTTGTAGACCAGAGTGCCCGACGCCGCCGGACGGCCACTCGCCGTGCGGACCTCGACCGCGCAGAACGCCATCGAGCGGGTGCGGTGCTCGACCCAACCCTCGGCGATCGCGTCCTCGGCGATCACGGGGCCGAGGAACTGGACGTTCATCGTGACGGTCGCGAACCCCCGACCTGCCTCGTACGCCGTACCGATGGCGGGCACCACCACCGAGTCGACGAGCGTGGCGATCGCTCCACCGTGCATCACCCCGGCGGGTTGGTCCAGTTCGGGGCGATGGGGGAGCCGCATCCGGCAGTAGTCGGTGCGCAACTCCTCGACCACCAGCCCGACCAGGTTCGGGAAGTAGGTGCGATCCCAGTTGAGGAAGCCGGCGTACCGCTCGGCCACCTCGGGTGGCAGGGGAGCGTGCCGTTCGGCACGGGTGGGAAGGGGCGAGGAGGGCATCCGTCGATGATGGTCGACAGCGCACGCGCCCACCGGATCGGCAGTCACCGACCCCGGGTGGCCACTGCCTCGGCCTCGATGCCGCCGATCGGCCGGTTGCTCTCGTCGCCGCGTCCTGCAGGCGCCGCTGTCGGTCTGCTGGCGGGCCGGTTGTATCGGTGGTGTCTCGGCGGCGTGAACGCCCGGAGAACGCTGCACCGTTCCGGACATCACGACATCGGGCACCGATAGGTTCGCCGTCGACGACCGAGCGGACCGAGACGGACGCCTTCACGCGACCTCGCCGTGCCCCGCCCCAGCAGGAACGAGTGGACATGAGCGGTAACGAGCAACGACATCTGGCGATCAACGAGATCACGAACCGGAAGCCGGTCCCCACGGACGAGATCGGACCCCTCAGTCAGATCTGGGCCACCGATGTGTTCAGCCTGTCGACGATGGAGGAGTGTCTGTCGAAGAACGCGTTCAAGGCGATGAAGCAGACCGTGAAGACCGGCGCCCCGCTCGATCCGGCCACCGCCGACATCGTGGCTGCCGCCATGAAGGACTGGGCGTTGGGCAAGGGTGTGAAGTTCTTCTCGCACATCTTCTACCCGCTCACCAACATCACGGCCGAGAAGCACGACGGATTCATCGTCACCAACTCCGACGGCCATGCCATCACCGAGTTCACGGGCAGCGTGCTGATCAAGGGGGAGCCCGACGGGTCGTCGTTCCCCAACGGCAGCCTGCGGATGACCAACGAGGCACGCGGGTACACCGCCTGGGACCCGAGCAGTCCTGCCTACGTGATGCACACCGCCAATGGCGCGACGCTGATGATCCCCAGCGTGTTCGTGTCGTGGACGGGTGAGTCGCTCGACAAGAAGATCCCGTTGCTGCGGTCGAACGCGGCGATGGACCGAGCCGCCAAGCGGCTCCTCACACTGATGGGCGAGACCGAGGTCGACACGCTCAACGCGAGCTGTGGTGCCGAGCAGGAGTACTTCCTGGTGGACGCCCACTTCGCCAACAGCCGGCCCGATCTCTTGCTCACCGGGCGCACGCTGTTCGGCGCACCGTCACCGAAGGGACAGGAGTTCGACGACCACTACTTCGGTGCGATCCCCGAGCGCGTGCAGGTGTTCATGCAGGACTTCGAGGACAAGCTGTTCCGTCTCGGGATCCCGGCCAAGACCCACCACAACGAGGTCGCTCCCGGTCAGTTCGAGGTCGCCCCGTACTTCGAGGGCGCCAACGTGGCCGCTGACCACCAGCAGTTGATGATGACGGTGATGAAGTCGACGGCGAAGGCGCACGGCTTCATGTGCCTGTTGCACGAGAAGCCCTTCGCCGGCGTGAACGGTTCGGGTAAGCACGTGAACTGGTCGGTCGGCAACTCGACGCAGGGCAATCTGCTCGACCCGGGCAGCTCGCCGCACGAGAACCTGAACTTCCTGCTGTTCTGCGGTGCGGTGATCCGTGGTGTGCACCTGTACGGGCCGTTGCTGCGTGCGGTGATCGCGTCGGCAGCCAACGATCACCGCCTGGGTGCCAACGAGGCGCCACCAGCGATCCTGTCGGTCTATCTCGGTGATCAGCTCGAGGCGGTGTTCGACGACATCCGCACCGGTAATCCGTCCGACCTCGCCGAAGCAGGGGTGATGGAGCTCGGTCTGGCGCAGATCCTGCCGTTCACCCGTGACCCGGGCGATCGCAACCGCACATCGCCGTTCGCGTTCACCGGCAACCGGTTCGAGTTCCGCGCGGTCGGATCGTCGAACTCGGTGTCGGGGCCGCTGATCGCGATGAACACGATGCTGGCCGACTCCCTCGACTGGATCGCCGACCGGCTGCAGACCGAGCTCGATGCGGGTGTGTCGCAGTTGCATGCGGTGGCCTCGATCCTGAAAGAGCTGATGGAGCTGCACGGCGACGTGGTGTTCGGCGGCGATGGCTACTCGGAGGAGTGGCACCGCGCTGCCGTGGAGGAGCGTGGGCTGCGCAACCTGCCCACCACCGCCGACGCGCTCCCGGTGCTGAAGGAGCAGATGATCGTCGAACTCTTCGAGCGCACTGGCGTGTTGTCTCCGGCCGAGCTCGAGAGCCGGTTCGACGTGTACGCCGAGCAGTACGTGCTGTCGATCGGTGTGGAGGCCACGCTGGCGGCGGAGATGGCCAAGACGATGGTGTATCCGGCAGCGATGGCCTACCTCTCCGATCTGGGTGCGACCGTGAGCGCCGCCTCACTGGTGGGGATCGAGGTCGAGACGTTGGCGATGAAGGTCGTGGCCGAGGAGGCCAATGCGCTGATGGTCGCGGCTCGTGAGCTCGAGACGGCGACAGCGGTGCACGACTTCGCGAGTGTGGAGGAGCACATGCGGTACTGCGCCGACACGCTGCGGCCGCTGATGGATCGACTCCGCGCGCATGCCGACGCCCTCGAGATCGAGGTGGCCGACTCGTACTGGCCGCTGCCGAAGTACCGGGAGATGCTCTTCGTCAGGTGACCCACCGCGATCCAGCGGCGTCGGCGACAGGAACGACGACACCAGAACCTTCGAGGCCGAGACGCGGACCCTCGGGTTCGGCGATACCCGCCCTCGTGAACCAGCCTCAGACTGAACGAGCGGTGTGATTGGGGAGCATGCCGATCGGGTACACAGCATTGACGCGGCACCCGGTCGCGTCACGTTTCTCTCGGAGGTGCACATGGCTGCTGACGACAGCGACCGCACGACCAACGCTGATGCCGCCGGCGCCGAGGAGCACCCCGCCCCGGTCGTGGTCGGGTGGTTCGCCACGACCGGCGAAGCCGAGGTGGCCCAAGCGAAGCTGATGTCGTTCGGTATCGAGTCGGAGCTGAGCGATCAGATCGAGGGCGGCACGGTGCCCGTGGACGGGGAGCCGGGCGTGGGTCTGGCGGTCCGCGCCATCGACGAGGTCGAGGCGCGACGGGTACTGGCACGCAACGTCTGACGAACTCTCCGGGCGTTTCGAGGCCTGTCGCGAAGGGCGCGTGTCGACGGATCGGAGAACATCGACGAAGAGGTGTTCAGATCGCGTCGGGTGGGTACGAAAAAGGGGTGAGCGCACGTGACACCAACGATCGGCCCGGCGGTTTGACGCCATACGAACGGCAAGTTCTGACCAACGTGGAGGCTGCGTTGCGGCGAGAGGATCCGGCGCTCGAACGGACCCTCTCGGGCCGCCGCCACCGGTTTCCGGCCATCGCGTCGGCAGTTCCCGCCTGTCTCGCCTACATCGTGGCTGGCACGATCCTGATGATGGCCGGGCTGGTCACCCAGCTCATCCCGCTCGCCTTCGCCGGATTCGTAACGGTGCTGTTCGGTGTGACCACGCTGACCGAACGGAGAGACATCGTGGCATGGACGCGCGAGGTCCTCGGTTCCGGATCGCCAACCCCGCCACGCCCCTGACGGTCGCC
>REDU01000112.1 GCA_007693335.1 Ilumatobacter sp.
CCCGTTGCCGTTGCCGGGGTCGGTCCCGTTGCCGTTGCCGGGGTCGGTCCCGTTGTCGTCGCCGTTGCCGGGGTCGCCGGGCTCGGAGTAGATGACGTAGTAGCTGATCGCCGGCGTCTGTCCGCCTCGGTTCAGCCAGTCCACCGTCCACTCGCTGCCGTCGGACGTCAGCTTGCCGCTGGCGCCCGTTCCCGCCTTCACGCAGAAATCCGTGCCGTCCGGGAAGGTGACCGAGTAGGTCGAGTCGTCCGTCAACTCCACCTTGCCGGGATGCCCCTGGTGATCGGGGCAGTGGTCCGTGGCCTGTGCGCCGACGGTCGAGCCGAGAAGACTCCCGGCTGCGATCAGTCCGGCGACCGCCACGAGTCTGTAGAGGGTTCTCATGGCTCGCTCCTTCCGCCTGGTCGGAGAGTGGGGGTACTCTCCGAATCTCACTGTACGTGAGCACTGTTGGCTACCCTAGAGTCGAAGGTCCCGGCCGTTTGACGGATATCGCCCCAGCTCAAGAACTGTTCTGGTTCTGGACCCCCTGGCACCACCTCCTCGCCGTCCGACTGCGAGCAACCACGTACAGTGTTCATCTCCCCCTCGAACTGTCTGCCGCGATCGCCCGGATCCACCGGATCGGCACAGACAGTTCGGCGGGACCACCTGGAACTGTCCGCGCTGATCGGCCGGATCCACCCGGCGGAGGCAGACGGAACGGGGGGTGGTGGGGTAGAACTACGGACAGATATGGCTGCGCCCAAGTTCGACCCGATCCCGCCGACCGCGTCGCCCCGTTCGTACGCGTCGCCCGACCACGTCCCCGACCGATGGATGCCCGACCGCCCCGGCTCGATCACGGGTCTCCAGCCCCGCGGCGAGCGCCTCGGTACCCAGGGCCCCGACCAGGGGTTCGCGCTCAGGATCGCCAGCCGTCTCGCACCCAGAGTCGTCCTGCAACCGGGTGAACACCTCGACGACGCCATCCGTGGCTGCCTCGGCATCGCCCTGCGCCGGGCGTCGATCTTCAGTCGAGCCCCCGTCGTCCACGACCTCACGATCGCGTTCACGATGTGGGGCTTCTTCGACGAGCAGCCCCCGGCCGAACTCGTCGATGCCCGGCGGTCGCTGTTCGAGGGCGTCGGGCACACCCAGCACCACTACGCCGAGGGTCGCCACATCGCCGATCTCGTGCCCGAAGCGATCTTGCGCAGCACCCCGCAGCAGGTGGCCGACCGCTACCCGGCCGAGTGGCGCGCGCTCACCGGCGCCTGATCCGGCTCCCGGGCGTGAACGTCCGGGCCACGCTCACGCCGTTCGGGGTGTTCCGCAGCGACCCCACCCACCGCTGGTGGACGAACGGGTTCGCGCGGGCCGTGCTCACCCCGGCCGGGCCGGGCACGATCTCGCTCGAGTGGGGTCGTGACGGCGATGTCACGGCAGAGACCTGGGGCGCCGGCGCGGCGTGGCTGCTCGACGCAGCACCGCGCCTGGTGGGCGAGCACGACGATCCGAGCGGTTTCGACCCCGGCTCCGATCGCCGCCTCGTCGACCTGTGGCGGCGCCACGGCAACTTCCGTCTCGGCGCCTCCGGTGTCGTGTGGCAGGAGATGGCCGTCACCATCCTCGGTCAGCGGGTGACCACCCAGGACGCCATGCGCACGTGGCGCCGGATCACGATGCGGTGGGGACAGCCAGCGCCCGGCCCGCACGATCTGCGCCTTCCCGTCGAGCCGTCGGTGTTGGCCGGACGCTCCTCGTACGAGCTGCACCGCGACGGCCTCGAGCGCAGTCGCGCCGACACGCTGGTGGCGGCCGCACGTCGCACCGATCGTCTCGAGGAGGCGGCCACGATGGAGCTGGACGACGCCCTGAGACGGTTGTCGGCCCTGCCCGGACTCGGCCCGTGGACGGCCACGGTCACCGCGACGCTCAGCCATGCCGACCCCGATCTCGTGATCCTCGGTGACTACGGCGTGCCGACCCTGGTGTCGTACGCGCTCACCGGGTCGAGCGAACGGGTGGACGACGCGCGGATGCTCGAGCTGCTCGAGCCGTTCGCCGGCCACCGCTGGCGGCTCGTGCGTCTCATCCACAACCTGGGCATCTCGGCACCACGCCGTGGCCCGCGCGCCACCAATCCGCGGATCGCCGAACTCTGACGCTTCCGGATTCGTGGGCGGCGAGGTGGGGTATCCTTGGACGTCAAAGTATCGACGACGGTGGCCACCGCCGCCCCACGAGCCAGCCATGACGGAGCCAGCCATGACCCAACCGATCACCCTCACCGACGAACAGCGCGAGTTCCGGGCGGTGGTCCGGCAGTTCGCCGCCGACAAGATCGTCCCGCTCGCCGCGGAGGCCGATCGCACGGCCGAGTACTCGTGGGCCGCGTTCGACGCCCTCAAGGCGATGGATCTCACGGCGCTGTCGTTCCCCGAGCAGTACGGAGGCAGCGGCGCCTCACTGGTCGACCAGGCGATCGTGGCCGAGGAGCTCGCGCGGGCCGACGCCTCCACCAGCTTGATGTTCCTGATCTCCAAGCTCGGCATGCTGCCGGTGCTGAACTTCGGGTCCGAGGAGCTGAAGCAGCAGTACGTCCCGAGGATCGCGGCGGGTGAGAGCCAGGCCAGCTACGCCCTGTCGGAGGCCGACGCCGGCTCCGACGTGGCGTCGATGACCACCCGTGCCACCCGCGACGGCGACGACTGGGTGATCTCGGGATCCAAGTGCTGGATCACCAACGCCGGGATCTCCGACGTGTACACCGTGTTCGCCCGCACCTCCGACGACCGTCACACCGGCATCACGGCGTTCCTCGTCGAGGCCGAGTGGGGTGTCGAGGTCGACAAGCTCGAGCACAAACTCGGCGTCAAGGGCTCGCCCACCGGTGTGATCCGTCTCGACGAGGTCCGCGTGCCCGACACCCATCGCCTCGGTGAGGTGGGGGAGGGCTTCAAGGTCGCGATGCACACGCTCGACCGCAGCCGCCCCACCATCGGCGCCCAGGCCGTGGGCATCGCCCAGGGTGCGCTCGACTACGCCGTCGACTACATGAAGGAGCGCCGCACGTTCGGCAAGCCGATCGGCGACAACCAGGGTCTGCAGTGGATGGCCGCCGACTGCGCCATGAAGATCGAGGCGGCACGCGGGCTCGTGTATCGGGCGTGTGCGATGGTCGACGAGGGCGATCCCACCGGCGAGCTGTCGATGTTGGGCGCCATGGCGAAGTGCTACGCCTCCGATGTGGCCATGCAGGTGACCACCGACGCCGTGCAGTTCCTCGGTGGCTACGGCTACACCAACGAGTTCCCGGTCGAGCGGATGATGCGCGATGCCAAGATCACCCAGATCTACGAGGGCACCAACCAGATCCAGCGCATCGTGATCGCCAAACACCTGATGCGGTGACGTGAGGCGACGAATCGGGATGATCCGGCTCAGCGGGGGGTGTGGCCCACCACGAGGCGGCGGTGGGCGATGGCGGCGCCGAGCGTCCCGGCGGCCGAGCAACCGGTGGCGGTGGCCCAGCCCAGCGGGCCGATGGGACGGCACCCGAAGAAGTGCGACAGACCGGGCGTCTGCACCACTGCGACCAGCGCCGCGGCAGAGCCGACCGCGGTGAGGACCACCGTGGGTGAACGCCCACCACCTGCCACCAGCGTCTGACCGAGCTGCGTGCCCACCAGCGCGACCAGCCCGACCGTGCTCGCCCGACCGGCGGTGCCCGTCATGCGGGCGATCCCCCACGCAGTCGTTGCCCCGGCCGTGGTGGCCACGGCGCGCAGGATCAGATCTCGTGTGAGGGAGGCGCCGAGTGACGACTCGGGGCCCTCGCGCAGAAGCGTCTCGGCGGTGGTGTCGGCGGGGGGACGTACCGCGACGGCCAGCGCCGGGGCGAGATCGGTCACGAGGTTCACGAGCAGGAACTGGCGAGCGTTCATCGGCGCCCGCCGGCTGAACAGGCTCGACACGACGGTGAAGCCGATCTCGCCGAGGTTGCCGCCCACGAGGATGCCGATGGCCGACCGCACCGAACCCCACATCGCTCGCCCTTCGGCCAGTGCATCGATGATCGTCTCGAGGCGATCGTCGGTCACCACGAGGTCTGCCGCGTCGCGAGCCGACGACGTCCCTCGTCGTCCGAGTGCCACACCGACATCGGCGAGCCGGATCGCAGGGGCGTCGTTCGCGCCGTCGCCCGTCATCGCCACCACGCGGCCGATGCGCTGGAACGACTTCACGACCCTGACCTTCTGTGTCGGGGTCGTCCGGGCGAACACTGCCACCCGAGCGATCTCGGCATCGAGCTCGTCGTCGTCGAGCCTCTCGATGTCGTTGCCGGTCATCACGACGCGGGTGGAACCGTCGTTGCCCTCGAGCATCCCGAGACCCGCAGCGATCGCTTCTGCCGTGGTGGGGTGATCGCCGGTGATCATGACCGTTTCGACACCGGCGGCGCGGATGCGGCGCACGGCCTCGGCGGAGGAGGCACGCACTGGGTCGGTGAACGCCAGGAGTCCCACGAACTCGAGGTCGCGCACTCGTTCAGTGGTGATCTCGGCGCGGTCGCTGGCGTGCCGCTCGGCCACTGCCAGCACGCGGAAACCCTGCCCGCCCAGACGCTCGACCGTCTCGGAGATCTCGGCGAACTCGGACCGGTCGAACTCGACCCGCTCGCCGTCGCGGCGCGACCACTGGCAGTGCGGCAGGACCGACTCGGGTGCACCTTTCACACTGAGGAGGTGGCCGGCGGCGTGACGCCCCAGGACCACGTGCATCCCACGACTCGCCTCGAACGGCAGCTCGGTCTCGGCCCGCCAACCGGCGTGCTCGCGCACAGCGTGCACGCCGGCCGACCCCGCCGCTTCGACGATGGCCTGATCCATGATGTCGAGGTTCGACTCGTCGTCGAGATCGGTGGCCCGCAGGGCTGCGGCCAGCACGTCGCAACGGGCCCCGGACACCTCGTCGACATCTTCGGCGACATGACCATCGGTCACCGAGTGGAGTTGCACGCGGCCCTCGGTGAGGGTGCCGGTCTTGTCGAAGCACAGCTGGTCGACGCGGCCGAGCGCCTCGATGGTGCCGGGGTTGCGGACAACGGCATCGTGCTCGGCCAGACGTCGCACCGACGCGAGCTGGGCAGCCGTGGCGATGAACGGCAGGCCTTCGGGCACCGACGCGATGGCGAGGCTGACCCCGGTGCCGACCACGTCACGGACCGGCCAGCCGCGCAACAGCCCTGCCGTCACCGATGCTGCGGCGGCAACACCGGCGAACGGGAGGACTTGTCGTGTCAGCTCGCGCAGCCGGATCTCCACACCACTCTCGGGCGGTCCGCCGTGCTCGGCGGCCACGGCCATGCTCCGGCTCGTCTCTGTCTGGGCGCCGGTCGCCACCACCACCGCCGACACTTCGCCCGCGGCGATGGTGGTGTCTTCGTAGAGCATGCTCGTGCGATCGGCCAGCTCGTCTTCGTCGGCCGGCTCGGGCGACTTGGCGATGGGCAACGACTCGCCCGTGAGGTTCGATTCGTCGACCTCGAGATTCGTCGACTCGACGATGCGACAGTCGGCGGGCACGGTGTCTCCCGTCACGAGACGTACCAGGTCGCCGCGGACCACATCGTGTTCGGACACCTCGATCTCACGACCGTCGCGGATCACGCGGGTCTGCTCGGTGCTCCGCTCGAGCAGCGAGTCGAGGGTTCGTTCCGTTCGGAGACGCTGCACACCGCCCACCACCGTGTTCACGCCGATGAGGCCCCCGACCATGGCAGCATCGACCGTGGATCCGACCAGGGCAGCCAGAGCTGCCCCAGCAGCGAGCACGGGGTTCAGCGGGTTCGCGAGTTCGGCCAGGAACGGCTCGAGTGTGCTCGCCTCGCGTTCGCTCGAGCGCGCCGAGCGCTGCCGATACCGCACCTGCGTGGGGGTGAGTCCGTCGAGGGTCGACTCGACGCGACGGATCACCTCGTTGACGTCGAGGCGGTGCCACGGTGTGGTGTCGGCGGTGACGACTCGAGGGCGCTGTGCCAGCTCGACCGCTGACCAGGCACCGGAGGCCATCGAGATGGCAGCCGCTCCGTTCACCATGGCGAGCGCGCGCGAGCCAGCGCCATGTGCCGGCCCGGTCACGGCGGCCAGTGTGCCGAACGCCGAACCGGCCGCCGCGAACATGCCGCTGCGTCGGCTCACGTCGGCGGCCACCGCACAGGCATCGATCACGAACACCGCCTCGGCGAGATCGGGGCCACAGAGCAGATCGCCACCCCATGACGGCCGGCCGGACGGGCGTGCCACGTTGATGCCGACGTCAGCTGCGGACAGCCCGGTGGTGCCGCGACGGGCGATCACGGCCACCACCGCGCCCTCGGCCTGGAGGCCGCGAACCGCCGCGCCCATGGCACGGCCGGCCGGGATGGTCCCGTCGTTGTCGATCCGCTCGTGCACGCGGCCGTTGCGCCCAGCGACGATCAGACTCAGCTCGCTCCGCCGCACGGTGCGGACGAGCGCTTCGGTGGCGGTGTCGATCTGATCGACGACTCCCACCACTGCGACCGCTCGACCATGGTGCCGGAGCACGAGCGGGGTGGCGCCACTCCGGCGCACCTCAGTCGCTCGTGCTTTGGTTCCTCTCGGCAGTGGATCGACCTCGTGGTCGTCGGAGCTGACGTCGAGCCCGCCGAGAGACCAGCCGTTCCGGCGGATCGATCGGCTCCAGCGGTCGGCGCTCGGCCGTTCGTCCGGGCCGGTGGAGCGGCGGCTCGCCAGCCGCTCGGCCCAGGTGACGAGGCGTTCGGGATCAGTCGCATCGGGACCCTGCTCGAGCGGCACCACGTCGGCCACCTCGACACGGCCGGTGAGCAACGTGGCGCTGTCGAGCACCACGGTGTCGACCCGGTCGAGGCGGCGCAGCGCGGAGCCGTCGAGGGGCACCACGCCACGGGCTGCCAACGTGCGGCCGAGCTGTGCGGCAAATGCTTCGCGTCCGAGGCGAGCCGCCTTCGGGATGCCTGCGACCAGCACGTCGGCGCCGCGCCGCGGGCTGCCGGTTGCGAGCAGCGCTGCCGCAGCAGCTGGCAGCGACACGGTCGACAATCGGTTGGCCGAGGTCTCGACCGGTCCCCCTGGAAGGGGCAGCGGCCGTGGATCGAGCGAGGGCGGATCGACGTCCTCGTGGTCGTGGTCGGCATGGAGATGCGGTTCGCGTTGCTCCCACACGCGCCGGCGCGCCCGGAGTTCGGTGAGGCTCGATGCATGGTGGACGAGATCGACCATGATCCCCAACGGTCCTTGTGCAGCACCGTTGCCCGACGCGGCCAACAGGGGCAGCACGAGATCGACGGCCTGCTTGCCGAGCACCGCCTCGGCACGGCTCCGGGCCCACGGCAGGTGATCGACCAACGACGTGAGCGCAGCGACCTCGACCGGCAGCCGGGGGACGCGCGTGAGCCGACCGGTGACGGCCGCTCCGAGTGCGATGGTGTTGCCGGCGATCGCCGCGACGGCACGATGGACCGGCTCGACGTCGGCCGGGTGATCGGCGCGGTCCTCCACATCCCAGCGCGCCGCGCCGCTCCTGCGCCGTCGAACGCCGTGCGAGTGCTCGATCCCTTCGATCACGTTGATCAACGCGCTGGTGGGGGACACAGCGGGGTCGAACGCCACCGCCACTCGGCGGGTGATGGCGTTCACCTCGACCCAGCTGACCGAGTCGATCCGCTCGAGGGCGTCCTTCAACCCGCGACGCAGCCGTTCGGCTCGAGGATCGTCGACGCCATGAACCTCGATCTCGGCCCGGCCGTCGCCCTCCCAGACGCGGCGATGGATGCCCAGTGCGTCCTCGACGAGATCCTGACCCTCCTCGAACACGTCGTCGACCACCTCGCCCACTCGGTCGAAACTCTCCTCGGCGAATTCCTCGACGTCGTCGGCGACCTCGTGCACGCCGTGCGCGAGATCGCTCACGTCGTCGACCGCGTCCGAGATCCGCCGGCGGGTGCCGGTCACGAACGTGGCCGTGGCCCCGCCCGCCACCTCCACGGCTTGGCTGGCGAGCACGAACGGCAGATCGATCGCCGCTGTGAGCGCAGAGCGGATCATCGCCGGTTCTCGCAGCTCTCGGGATCATCGTCGATGTCGGGTCCGATGGTCCTGACGGTACCCACGACGGACGAATCTCAATCCGAGCACGCGTCGCGGTCAGCGATCGAGATGGTCGAGCACCTCCGCGAGCGGCGCCGGAAGTCGGAGGTGTGACCTGAGAACGCGGACGTCCGCACTCTCAGGTCACAGTTCCTGCGCCAAGCGTTCGCGAGATCAGTACGAGGCGACCGAGCCGGGGCGGATCGTCGAGGGCCATCGTGGGTCGCACCGGTAGGTTGATCGCGCCCTCGTCGCCGCCCCACCCCGGATCGACGAATCCCTCCCATGACCGTTCGATCCGACCCCTCCGAGGTTTCCGCGCCCGTGACCCCGACGCGCGTCGGCGTGGTCGCCATGGGAGCAGCTCTGGTGGCCATGTCGGGGCCGGGACAGACGGCCGGCTTCTCCGTGTTCGTCGATCCGGTGACCGAGTCGTTCGGCATCTCGCGCAGCCAGCTCACGGCTGCGTACCTGGTCGCCACACTGGTCGCCGCACCGGTCGGGCTGCTGCTCGGCAAGCGGCTCGACCACCACCGGCTCGCCACGATGATCCGCGTGGTCGGCGGCAGCCTGGCGTTGGCACTCGTGCTCACGGCCGTGTCGCCGGGATTGCCCGTGCTCACACTCGGCGTGTTCGGTCTGCGGGCGTTCGGGCAGACCGGGTTGACCCTGACCGCCTCGGTGTTCGTGGCCCGCGCCATCAGCGACCGGCGTGGTGCCGCACTCGGGTGGATGACCGCGGTGGGCGGCGCGTCCATCAGCCTCACGCCGTTGCTCGCGAGCCGCCTCATCCCCGTGATCGGCTGGCGATGGACCTGGATGGTGCTCGCGGCGGTGGTGGCGGCCGGTTCGGCCGGACTGTCGATGTCGGCGTCGCGTGCGGCGCGTCGGAGCGAACCCGTGGTGTCGGCCGACCACGTCGACGACGTCGACCACGTCGACCACGTCGACCACGTCGACCACGTCGACCACGTCGTCGCGGGCGTCGATCCGGATGTCGAGGGTGACCCGGCGCTCGACCTGATCGCATTCGGCACCGCCGATCAGCGCCAGCGCCGATGGGCCTTCGCCGTGCTCGCGGCCGGATTCGCCACGATCGGTGGAGTCGGCACCGCGCTCGGCTTCCATCAGATCGCCGTCCTCGGCGAGCGCGGCCTGACCGCCGGCGAGGCGGCGGTCAACTTCCTTCCGCAGAGCGTGGCTGCGGCGTGCGTGGCCGTGCTGGTGGGCCGTCTGGTCGACCGCATTCCGGGGCGGCTGATGGTGCCGATGGTGATGCTGCTGCTCGTGGCTGCCCTCGCGGCGGTCCACCAGGTCAGCTCGCCGCTCACCGCGGTGCTGTTCGGCGTGCTCCTCGGCTCGGCGGCAGCCGCCAACGGAGCGAGCGAGGGCGCGTTGCTGGCGCGCTGGACCGGCACGGTCAGCCTCGGGCGGCTCCGCGGGCGGATGATGGCCATCGCCGTGGCGTCGACGGCGATCGCACCGTTCTGGTTCACCCTGCTGGCCGATGCCGTCGGTTCGTTCACGCGTGCCGCCACGGTGTCGATGGTGCTGCCCGTCGGGGTGGCACTGCTCGCGCTCGTTGCACCGCTGCCGCCCGAGCATCTGCGCCGGCGCGGCGTTTGACCGCACCGGCATGGTGGGTAGCCACACACCATGGCCACCGACGACGCCACCGACGACGCCACCACATCTCCCACCATCGAGCGGCTCGTGGTCGTGGGGATGGGCGATGTCACGACGCGATTCCTGATCCCGGCCGTCGGGCAGCTCGCCGCCGCGCACGCGTTGCCCGACCACTTCGACCTCCGACTGGTGAGCCGACACGAGGTGTCCGCCGAAGAGCTGGCTGATGACGTCGAGCGCGCGCTGGTCGACCACGGGCTGCCTCGTGAGGTCATCGACCGGGTGATCGGTGCGGCGGCGCATCATCGTGCGGATGCCACCGATCCCGACGAGCTGGGACCGGTGATCGAGGGTGACGCCGCGGTGGCCGTGTATCTCGCGCTGCCACCCGATGTCTTCCCGGATGCGATCGACGCGATCGCTCGGATCGGGCTCCCCCACGGCAGCCGGCTCGTGTTCGAGAAGCCCTTCGGCGACGATCTCGACTCGGCCGTCGCGTTGAACGAGCAGCTCCGGCGTTGTGTGCCCGACGACGACGTGTTCCGCGTCGACCACTTCCTCGGCAAGCAGACCGTGCAGCAGATCGTCGACACCCGGTTCGCCAATCGGCTGTTCGAGGCCGTGTGGCACCACGAGCACGTCGAATCGATCGAGATCGTGTGGGACGAGACGCTGGGACTCGAAGGCCGAGCCGGCTTCTACGACTCGGCGGGCGCTCTCCGCGACATGGTCCAGAGTCACCTGATGCAGCTGTTCTGCCTGGTGGCGATGGAGCGGCCGTCGTCGCTCGATCATCACGACGTGGCCGATCGCAAGGTGGATGTGCTGCGCTCCACCCGGCCCTTCTCCGACGACCTACGAGCGTGCAGCACCCGGGCCCGCTACACCGCCGGCACGGTGGGCGACCGTGAGATCGAGGCCTACACCGACAGTGAGGGTGTGGATCCCGACCGGGGCACCGAGACGTTCGCCAGCGTGACCCTGGCGGTCGACACCGATCGGTGGCGCGAGGTCCCGTTCACGGTGCGCTCCGGAAAGGCGTTGGCCGAGGATCGCCACGAGGTGGTCGTGCGTTTCCGGCCGGCGACGCCACCCGGGTCGACCGACGATGATGCACCGCCGACCAACCTGCTGCGGTTCGGGGTGAAGCCCGATCGCATCGAGCTCGATCTGGTGATGGGCGAAGGCGCCGACCATCTCGGGACCCGCGCCGCCGCGCTGGTCGAGACGCTCGGAGAGGCCGACCTCGATGCGTATTCGGTGCTGCTCCGCGACGTGATCACGGGCGGCTCCGCCCGGTCGGTCCGAGCCGACGAGGTGGAGGAGTCGTGGCGGGTCGTGCAGCCGTTCCTCGACGCCTGGGCGGCGGACGACGTGCCGTTGGAGGAGTATCCGGCGGGTTCGACCGGACCCTGAGGAGGGTCAGGTCGCACGGTCGTCAGAACGGGCGGACGACGGGCATCCCGCTGGTACCGGCGGCGTCGGGGAGCACGCCCAGCACCTGGTGGATGTTGACCCCCCCATCGGTGAACCCCACCGATGATGCCGCCATGTAGAGCCGCCACGCACGAGCGCGTTGTTCGCCCACCTCGGCCACAGCGGACTCCCAGTTGTGCTCGAGGTTGGCCACCCAGTGCCGCAGGGTGGTGGCGTAGTGCTCACGGAGTGACTCGACGTCGCGGATCTCGAATCCGGCGCGCTCCATGGCGAGCAGCGTCTCGCCCACGTCGATCAGCTCGCCGTCGGGGAAGATGTAGCGGTACACGAACGAGCGCTTCGGGAGCTTCGACCCACCGACCGACGAGATCGCGTGGTTCAGCAGCCGTCCCTGCGGGCCGAGCAACCCGCGGAGCGTCGAGAAGTACGTGTCGAGACGTTCGTGCCCGACGTGTTCGGACATCCCGATGGAGGAGATGACGTCGAACGTCTCGCCGTGCAGGTCGCGGTAGTCCTGGAGTCGGATCTCGACGCGGTCGGCCACGCCGGCGGCCCTCACCCGCTCCCGGGCCAACTGGGCCTGCTCGGCACTGATCGTGATGCCGAGTACCTCCGCCCCGTACTGCTGGGCCGCATGGATCGCCATCGAACCCCACCCGCAGCCGACGTCGAGGAGCCGTGAGCCACGGGCCAGGTCGAGGCCGAGTTTCCGGCAGACCCGATCGTGCTTGGCGGCCTGGGCAGTGGCGAGATCAGCATCGGGGTCGGCGAACAGCGCGCACGAATACGTCATCGACGGTCCGAGCACCATCTCGTAGAAGGTGTTGGAGACGTCGTAGTGGTGTCCGACCGTCGCCGCGTCGCGTGCCTTGGTGTGGGCTCGTGCCAGCCGGGGTGGCTGGTACTCGATCGCCGGGGGCGGGAGCGGTCGGGCGAGCACATCGAACCGCTTCGCCGCTGCGAGCGCAGCCGGTGCGCTCCGCACGATCGGTTGCTCGCGAGGCGATCGGACGCTGAGCGCGGTCAACAGCTCGATCACGTCGCCGTCCGCGTCGAGTACACCCGTCACGAACGCCCGCGCCAGCCCGAGCTCGCCGGGGGCCCAGAGGATGTGGCGGAGCGCGTCGGGGGAGCGGACGTACAGGGTGCCCGGCCCGTCGGTGGGGCCGGTGGCGCTGCCGTCCCAGAACTCGACCCTGACGGGCCTCGGCGTGCCGAGCACCACGTCGAGCATGGCGCGCAGCTGATCGGCCACGGCTCCGTCGTGAGCCGGTTCGACTCGCTGGTCGGCGTCGGCGGATGTCGTGGGTGTCGTCGGTGTCGTGGGTGTCGCGGATGTCGTGGATGTCGTCGGTGTCGTGCTCATCGTCGGGTTTCCGTTCCGTGCTCGGTCAACAGCGTGCTCCACGTGCGGCCGGAGATCAAGCATGTCCGGAGATCAAGCACGACCGCGAGGTTGCCGATGGACCAGGGTGATGCCGTCGTCGATGTCAGCGCGCGATCGGCGACCGGTCGGACCGGGGGCCGAGGGCGCTGATCCGGCCGAGGAGCTCGCGAGCCTGCTCGAGAGCCAGGACGTCGTCCGCGAGGTGATGAAGGGGTTCTTGCACCTCGGAACGGGCGAGACGGGCCGGGTGATCGACGACGCCCTCGCTCGGCTCGGTGCCCACCTCGACGTGGACCGGTCGTACGTCTTCGTGTTCGATCCGCCGGAGATGGACAACACCCACGAGTGGTGTCGTGCGGGTGTCAGCCCCGAGAGCCCCAGTCTGCAGCGGGTGCCGATCGATGCGGTCGCCGGTTGGCTCGATGAGCTGATCGATGGTGACGTCGTGGTGATCGAGGATGTGCCCGGTCTCCCCGACGAGCGGGGGATCGAACGTGATCACCTCGTTTCCCAGGGCATCCTCTCGCTGCTCGTGGTTCCGATGCTGTCGCTCGGAGAGCTGGTGGGACTGGTCGGCTTCGACTCGGTCCGTCGGCACCGCCGCTTCGTCCGGGCCGAGATCGGCCTGCTGCGGTCGTTGGCCGACGTGATCACCTCGGTGCTCGTCCGACAGCGATCGGACGAGAAGGCGGCGGTCGCCGAGCAGCGGTTGGCGGCCCTCACCACCTACTCGACCGACTTCATCATGATCGTGGGCGACGATCAGCTGATCCGCTTCGCCAGCCCTTCGTGCGAGCACCTCGGTCTCGTCCCCGACGAGCTGATCGCCACGTCGTGGTTCGACCACGTGCATCCCGACGACGTGCGCGAGATCTTCCGCCTGACCCGCCCGATGGCCGATCAGCAACTGGCGGAGCGGGTGATCCGGCTCCCGGACTTCCGGGTGCGCACGGGTCGGGGCGGATGGTGCTGGATGGCGGGTTCGATCTCCGATGTACGCCACGACGGGGTGGTGGACGGGCTGGTGGTGAACGCCCATGACGTGACCGATCGACGGGGGGTGCAGGAACAGCTGGCATACGAGGCGTTGCACGATCCGCTCACCGGGCTCGGCAACCGGACACTGCTGACCGAACGGCTCCACGACGTGTGCCGACGGTCGTCCGCCGGTTCCTCGACGGTCGCGCTCGTGTTCCTCGATCTCGATCGGTTCAAGCTGGTCAACGACGGCCATGGTCACGCCGTGGGCGACGAGGTGCTCGTGGAGGTGGCGTGCCGATTGGCGACCGTGGTGCGCTCCGGCGACACCGTGATCCGGTTCGGCGGTGACGAGTTCGTCGTGCTGCTGGACGCCGTGGACGAACCCGACGAGGTGGATCAGCTGGTCCGGCGGCTCGAGCAAGCGCTCGATCCGCCGGTGCGCGTCGGTGACGTCGAGTACCGCGTCTCGGCGTCGATGGGTGTGGTGCTCGGTTCGGGCGACGTGCTGGATCCGATCGCGATGCTGCGCGACGCCGACACGGCGATGTACCGGGCCAAGGAGAGCGGACGGGGTCGAGCGGTCGTGTTCGACGAGCCGCTGCGAACCAAGGTCCTCCGGAAGCTCACGTTGCTGCACCGTCTGCCCGAGGCCCTCGACGGGGGCGCGATCGAGGTCGGCTTCCAGCCGGTGGTCGAGCTGCGTACCGGACGCGTGATCGGTGCCGAGGCACTCGTTCGGTGGAATGACGAGGTGCTCGGGGTGGTGAGCCCCGGCGAACTGGTGACCGCGGCCGAGGAGGCGGGACTGATCGCCCGGTTGACACAGGAGCTGTGCGGCGCATCGACCAGGGCTGCGGCGTCGTGGCCGGACGGGCTCGGGGTCGCCCTCAACCTCTCACTGGCGCAGCTGACGCACCCGGATCTGATCCCGACGATCTCCACCGCGCTGGGTCGCCACGGACTCGATGCGTCACGTCTGTGCGTCGAGGTGACGGAATCGAGTCTGATGGACGACCAGACGAATGCGGTGTGGGCGCTCGGGTTGTTGCGAGAGGCCGGCATCAGGACGGCGCTCGACGACTTCGGCACCGGCTACACGTCGTTGGCCGTGCTCCGCGAGCTGCCGGTGGACGTGTTGAAGGTGGACCGGGCGTTCGTACGGGGGGTCCACCGCGACGAGCGCGACCGTCGTCTGGTCGCCGCCGTCATCGGTCTCGCGGGCGACTTCGACATGGTGACCCTGGCGGAGGGCGTCGAGAACGTCGAGCAGCGATCGGCACTCGTGGCCGCGGGCTGCTCGTACGGTCAGGGCTACCTCTTCGGACGACCGATGTCGAGTGATGCGTTCCGTGCGACGCTCGGCGACGTGCTCGAACGACCGTCGGTGACCTGACCGGCAGGACCGAGGTCGGTCCTGCTCGGGCAGGCGTGAGCGCCGGGCGTCAGGCGACCGAGCGGGGTCCGCGTTGGGCGTCGTCGGCGACCTGCTCGGCGTCGTCATCGCGTCGGCGCCGCCGCTTCATGATCACCAGCGCGCCGATCAGCAGCGCGATGCCCGCCAGCGTGGCGACGCTCACGCGAGTGCGCCTGCGGACGAAGGTCTGCGTCTGTTGAGCGCCCGCCTTGGCCATCGGGATGACGTCGTCGGTGAGGTGGCCTCCGAGCGATTCGGTCACGTCGCTGAACGTCTCGGTCACCACCTCGAACGCGGACTCGACCGCCGACTCGAAGGGCTTCGTGTCGATGTCGATGTGGGTCAACGGGTTCTGCATGGTGTGCCTTTCTGGTGTCGGGTCGGCCGGATCGGCGCGCCCGGCGTCGGAATTCGGCTGCCCCGGTTCTAGCCGGGACGCTCGGTGTTGTCGATGGTGGTCATGACCTCGATGGTGCCGTCGTCGCCCAGGACGAACACGTGCACGGCTCGCTCGAGGTTCTGGTCGAGCACCCGCCCGACCTGCTCGCCCGCGTCATCGCCGGCCTGGAGACGGTCCATCATCTTCGGATTGTCGATCGACTCGGGAACGAGGATGCCGTTGGCCCCGAGCGTCTGGACGGGGGTCAGGATGGCCGTGATCGCCGGGACCGACGCGTACCACGCCTTCACGTCGAGTCCGGCGTCGCGGAACGGCGCCATCTGTTCGATCAGGTGGCCGCGCTCGTCAGGGTCGATGTCGTCCGCGGTGTACGGGCCTTCGGGATGGGGCGTGTCGGTCCAGCGTTCGTCGGATCGATCGTGCAGCACCACGGGGCACGATGCCATCGTGGCGAGTTCCACCGCCGCAGCTCGTGCGCGGTCGTACGACTCGTCGTCGGGTGCCGTCGGCACCACGAGCATCGACACGTTGTCGATGGCGGCCCGAGCGGCGTCGGTGAAGGTGAATCGTTGCCCGCTCATGACGATCAGTTCGACTCGGTGTTGCGGAACACGACGTCGCCGTCGGCGTCCTGCAGATGGGCACGGACGAACCACTGGAACAGCTCGAGCTGGGCGGTGTGCCCGATGAAGAGATCCTCGCTGATCGGATCGAGGTCGCCGAACCTCGCGATGGCGGCGCGGTGGTCGGTGATCATGCCGCTGTACACGGCATCGAGCGCCGAGAGGTGCCGGACCGTGGGGGCGCGGTTGAGCTCGTAGTCGTCCCAGCTGCGCACCTTCGTGATCGATCCCGGAGTGCCGAGGGGTTCGCCACCGAGCGTGGCGATGCGCTCGGCCACGGCGTCGCTCATCGCCCGGACGGCGTCGACCTGCGGATCGAGCATCTCGTGGACGGCGATGAAGTTGACGCCCACGACATTCCAGTGGACGTGCTTGAGGGTGAGCTGGAGGTCGAGGAGCGCGCTCAGGCGTTCCTGCATCACGGAGATGACCTCGGAGGATGACGCAGCATCCATCCCGGGAACGGTAGTGCCGATCGAATCGTTCGTGGGTGCTGACATGGGGTGCTCCTCGTGCGTGACGTGGTACTGATGACATCGCGAACAGTACCCAGGGAGCGAGTCGGCGAAACCGCAGCGTCGAGCGTCACATCGGGTCGGGAGTGGCGTTGCCGGTGTGGTCGAGCGAGTCGGCCAGCGACCTCCGCATCTGTTCGAACGAACGCCGGAGCAGGCGCGACACGTGCATCTGGGAGATTCCGGTGGCGGCAGCGATCTCCGACTGCGACATCTCCCCGAAGAACCGCAACTCGACGATCCTCCGCTCGCGCTCCGGGAGGCGATCCAGCAGTCGTCCGACGACTTCACGGTGCTCGGCGAGCTCGAACCCCTCCTCGGAGGTCGAGAGTGCTGCATTGCGGTCGCTCGTGGCCTCGTCACCGGTGCCCGAGGCCTCGAGCGTTCCAGCGTTCTGCGCGGCCCCAGCGGCGAGCCCGGCCACGATGTCGTCGCGGTCGAGGTCGAGGTGCGTGGCGAGCTCGGAAACGGTCGGTGCCCGGCCGAGGGTGTGGCCGAGCTCGTCGGTGGCGCGGCGAACGCTGAGGTGCAGCTCCTTCGCGCTGCGGGGCACCCTGACCGACCAGGTGCGATCACGGAAGTGTCGCTTGAGCTCGCCCTCGATGGTCCGCCCCGCGAATGCCGAGAACGCCACACCGCGCTCGGGGTCGAAGCGGTCGACGGACTTCACGAGGCCCATCATCGCGACCTGGCGGAGATCGTCGTCGCTGCGACCTCGCCCGGCGCGCCGGGCGATGTGGGCGGCCAGTCCCATGTGGCGCTCGACCAACTCGTTCCGCACCGAGCGCGATCGAGTGTCGCGGTACTGGCGGAAGAGGTCGATGTCGTCGGTGTCAGCCGGCATCTCGCAGCGACTTCGCGAGTCGGACGACGCCTGCGGTGTGCGAGTGATGGTCGACCACCGCCGACAGGATCCGATCGGCCAGCTCGTCGAACTCGACATCGGCCGACGACCCGGGGCGCGAGATCTCGATCCCGATCCGTGTGCCCTCGATCGTGAAGGTGATGTCGAGCGTGCCGGTGCCGTGGTCTCCGTTGCGATCATGGGTGGCGGTGCGGTCCGCGGTGGCGGGAGTGTCGAGCACCACGGCCACCGCTTCGTTCACGCCGAGACGGAGATCGTCGATGTCGTCGACGTCGAAGCCGAGGTCGGCGGCCAGCGACGCGGCCACGACCCGTGCGGTCGCGGCGTGCCGCGGCTCGGCGGGGATGCTGAGCGTGACCGTCCCGGGCCGTTCGGATTCCAGTCGTTCGGGTCCTGACCGTGCGGGGGATTCCTCGGTCACGTCTGCTCCTCGGGCTCGTTCATCGACGTCGACACGCTAGCGATGGTGACACTCCCGAGGTGGACGGTGAGGCTCGTCGTCATGACCGACCGGTACCCGGGCGGGACCTGAACGAAACGCTCCAGGTTTCGTCCGCACGCAGATCGTGCCACACTCCGGGCATGAAGCGTCTGCTGTTCTGGATCACCGTGGGTGCCGCGATCGCGTGGTTCGCCGACCCTGTCTCCGGTGAGGAGCGTCGCCGCGCCATCAACAGTCTCATCAGCAGGTCGAGCAGCGGCCCGTCGTCGCCCGGCTCGACGCTCTGAGACGATCACGAGCGTCGGTCCCATGCCCTCCGGCTCCCCACCCTCGGTCGGCGACCGTGCGCCGGCGTTCCACCTCGCCGACCAGCACGGCACGAAGCAGCGTCTCTCGGGCCATACGGGCCACAAGGTGCTGATCTTCTTCTACCCGAAGGCCGACACACCCGGCTGCACCACGCAGGCGTGCGGGCTGCGTGACGTGGCCGACGACATCGGCGACACGGTCATCATCGGGATCAGCCCCGATGCCCCCGCGAAGCTGGCGAGGTTCGACGAGAAGTACGGCCTGGGCTTCACCCTGCTGTCCGACGAGGATCATGCCGTGGCCGAGAAGTACGGCGTCTGGGTCGAGAAGAACATGTACGGCAAGAAGTACATGGGCGTGCAACGCTCGGCGTTCCTGATCGACGAGGCGGGCAAGGTCGAGCAGGCCTGGCCCAAGATCAGCCCCAAGGACACCCCGACGAAGCTGCTCGCCGCGCTCGACGTCTGACCCCGACGCGACACCCGACCCGGCTACTCGTCCGCGATGGCGTGGGCCCGCAGATCGGCGAGGTCGACGTACTCGAGGGCGGAGACGTGCGTGCTCTCGAGCACGACGTGACACGCCTTGCCGGCGTCGAGCGCCTCGGCCCACCGCGCGGCGCACACGCACCACTGGTCGCCGGGTCGGAGGCCGGCGAACCCGTACTGCGGCATCGGGGTGCTCAGGTCGTTCCCGCACGACGCGCTGTACTCGAGGAACTCTGCCGTCACCCGACAGCACACCACGTGCATCCCCGGGTCGTCACCGTGGTTCTCGCAACAGCCGGTCCGGTAGTACCCGGTGATCGGGTCCGACGAGCACGTCTGGAGTTCGGTGCCGAGCACGTTGATCTGCTGCATCCCCCCATCACACCACGAAAGCCACCGGACCACGAATCCGGATCATCACACCACGTAGCCTGGCTGCATGGTCGAACCCGTCGGCATCCCACTCGTCGGCGTCGTGATGGGTTCGACCAGCGACTGGCCGGTGATGGAGGCGGCCACGTCGGTGCTCGAGTCGTTCGGTGTCGTCCACGAGGCCGCGGTCGTGAGCGCCCATCGCATGCCCGACGAGATGGCGTCGTACGCGAAAGGGGCCCGTGATCGTGGTCTGCGGGCGATCATCGCCGGAGCGGGCGGTGCCGCGCATCTACCGGGCATGCTCGCGGCCATGACGACGGTGCCGGTGCTGGGCGTGCCCGTGCCCTCGCGTCACCTCGGTGGCCAGGACTCGCTGTACTCGATCGTGCAGATGCCGGCGGGAGTGCCCGTGGCCACGTTCGCGATCGGTGAGGCCGGTGCCACGAATGCCGCCCTGTTCGCTGTCGCCCTCCTGGCCGCTCACGATCCGGAGTTGGCCGACGCGCTCACCCGCTACCGCGCCGAACGCCACGATCAGGCCGCGTCGTCGGAGCTGCCGCCGCCATGACACTGCGGGTGATCACGCCGCCCGCCACGCTCGGCATGCTGGGCGGCGGGCAACTCGGTCGTTTCACACTCATGGCGGCTCGCGCCATGGGATACCGCACGGTGGTACTCGACCCTGATCCGGGCGCGCCCGCGGGAGCGGTGGCCGACGAGCACCTCGTGGCCGGGTACGACGACGTCACCGCCCTCGACCGGATGGCCGTGGCCTGCGACGTGGTCACCACCGAGTTCGAGAATCCTCCGGCGCTCGCCCTCGACCGTCTGGCGGGTTCGACGCCGGTCGCGCCGTCGCCCCGGGCCGTGGCGATCGCGCAGGACCGTCGCCTGGAGAAGGCGTTCCTGGAGGACAGCGGTTTCCCGGTGGCGCCGTTCCAGGTGGTCGACGCCGATTCCGGTCTGGCCGACGTCCCCGCCGTCGTCCCGGTCGATCATCCGTCGGTGCTCAAGACGGCTCGTCTCGGCTACGACGGCAAGGGGCAGCGGGAGGTGGGGTCGATCACCGAGTTGCACGCCGCCTGGGCCGAGCTCGGTGGCGTGCCCTGCGTACTCGAGCGGGCGCTCCCGCTCGATGCCGAGCTCAGCGTGGTCGTGGCCCGTACCGCCGATGCCCGGGTCGCCACCTACCCGGTGGCCGAGAACCTCCATGTCAACGGCATCCTCGATCTGTGCGTGGTGCCGTCGTGGGCGTCGGCGCACGTGCTCGACCGGGCCGTGGGGCTCGGGATGGCCATCGCCGACGCGCTCGACTACGTCGGGGTGTTGGCCGTCGAGTTCTTCGTCGTGAACGGTGAGTTGATCGTGAACGAGTTGGCGCCGCGGCCCCACAACAGCGGCCACTGGACGCTCGACGCCGCCCGCACCAGCCAGTTCGAGCAGCAGGTGCGGGCCGTGTGCGGGCTCGGCCTGGGTGCCACCGATCTCACGGCTCCCGCGGTGGCGATGGTGAACCTCCTGGGGCAGCTGTGGGACGCCGGCGAACCCGATTGGGCCGTCGTGCTCGACCACCCGCGGGCCAAGCTCCACCTCTACGGCAAGGATCAGCCGCGGGCCGGTCGCAAGATGGGCCACCTCACGGTGGTGGGCGACAGCCGCGAGGAGGTCGAGACCGAAGCGGTCCGCCTGCGTTCGATGCTCAGTCGAGGTTGACGCCCACGAGCTGACCGATCATGTACGTGATGGTGCACGCCGCCAACACGATGCCGACCTGACGGGCCATCGATCGCGGGAGAGGTCGCTCGGCGAAACGGCCCACCAGCGCACCCACTGCGGCCGCCATGATCACGCCGATGACGAGCGCGGCGACGATGGCCTCGCTGCCGCTGCTGACGAAGAACGGGATGATCGGCACGACGGCGCCGAACAGGAAGCACACGAGTGACAGACCGGCTGCCCAGTACGGCGACGGCAATTCGTCGGGGTCGATGCCGAGCTCGTGTCGGGCATGGACCGACAGTGCCGTCTCGGGGCTGCTCATCACCGCCGCGGCCGCCTCTCTCGCGTGCTCGGGCTTCATCCCCTGGTCTTCGTACATCTCCGCGAGCTCTTCGGTCTCGTGCTCGGGGTTGTGCACGTGCTCGCGTCGTTCGACCTCGAGCTCGCGCTCGATCAGGTCGTTCTGCGCTGACACGCTGATCCATTCACCGGCGGCCATCGAGATGCCGCCGGCCACGGCGCCGGCGATGCCGGTCAGTTGCACCACCGAGTTGTCGACCTGGGCGGCTGCCACGCCGAGCACCAGCGAGATGTTCGACACGAGACCGTCGTTCACGCCGAACACCGATGCCCGGGCGAGACCGCCGGAGACGGAGCGGTGACCGGGGTGGGGTTCGCGACCTGGCACGACCGAGAC
The DNA here is from genome assembly GCA_007693335.1 of Ilumatobacter sp. GTDB lineage: Bacteria > Actinomycetota > Acidimicrobiia > Acidimicrobiales > Ilumatobacteraceae > SKSP01. The sequence goes on from REDU01000112.1 coordinate 21,414, forward strand.
GTTACCGGCGGCGCTGGGCCGACGCCGGGTGCA